>CAVCSJ010000038.1:0-15986 GCA_963604895.1 bacterium | reverse complement strand
ATTGACCATTTAACTGATAATTAAAGATGAAACCTACACTTCTTGTATTGGCTGCAGGTATGGGCAGCCGTTACGGCGGACTTAAACAGATGGACGGACTCGGCCCGAGCGGAGAGACTATCATTGACTATTCCATCTACGATGCCGTGCACGCAGGCTTCGGCAAAGTCGTCTATATCGTTCGCGAGTACTTCCGCGAGCAGTTCGAGCAGACCGTGAAGGAAAAGTACAGCCACGTGCTCTGTCCGGACGGTGAAAAACTGCAGTTTCAGTTTGTAACTCAGGAGCTTGACAAAATTCCTGCACGCTTCTCCCTCAACCCTGAGCGCCAGAAGCCTTGGGGAACCGCACACGCCGTGCTTATGGCCGGGGACGTGATCCACGAGCCTTTCGTAGTCATCAACGGCGATGACTTCTACGGCAGGGACTCTTTCCGCATCGCAGGCGAATGGTGCCGCGCGCACGAGAACTCGCAGAACGTCTACGCCATCGTAGGTTTCGAACTTGATCATACTCTCAGCGAGAGCGGCGGCGTATCCAGAGGCATCTGCCATTACGATGAGCATCAGCATCTTACTGATGTTGTAGAGCATCACAATGTGCAATTCGAGGCAGACGGAGTGCTTCGCGGCGAAAATTCCGTGACCGGCGAGAAGGTCGAACTTCAGGCCAAGGACCTCTGCTCGATGAATATGTGGTGCTTCACTCCTGACTACTTCGAGAAGAGCGCGAAGATCTTCGAAAGCTTCCTCGAGCAGAACATCAACGAGCTGAAGAAGGAGTACTACATTCCTTACGCCATCGACTGCATAATCAAGGCCGGCGAAGGCAAGTGCGACGTGCTCAGCACCGCATCCCAGTGGTTCGGCGTCACCTTCAAGGAGGACCGTCCGGGCGTAGTCGCCAAGTTCAAGGCGCTCGCCGACGAAGGCGTCTACCCGACTCCGCTCTACAAATAGATTTTCCCGGCCGCAGGTCAGCGGCCAATGCAGATACGGACATTCAGGGCGACCCGCTTCGGGCCGCCCTGGCGCGTTTTACTGTTTTTCCTGCAAGTTTCTCACGAACTCTTCGGCGGCGGCGAGAGTGTCCAGTTTGCCGACGTCGATAAGGGAAAGATTGGCGGGAACCGCCCCGTGAACAGGATAGGCCTGAGCGGCCTTGAGATAGAAGTCCACGATGGAGAAGCGTCCGCTGAAGCCGAGCTCGGACATCACGTCGAAGATGCGGTCGGAAATATAGTGGATGCCGGCGAAGGCGTAGCGGCGGCAGCAGGAAGGGTCAAGATCCGGGAACGGGCTGCGGACCTCGCCGGTGGCGAGATTGGTCCAGCCCACAAGCCTCATATCATCATCGAAAAGAAAATACCTCTGCGTCTTGCGCTCGCTCACAAGAAGCGTAGAAAGGGCCTCAGGGCGCACCTGAGACAGGAACCAGGAGAAATCCAGGTCTGAAAGAATGTCCACATTGTGCGCAAGAAAACCGTCTCCGGGAGCGGCGAGAATCTTCTCGCGCGCAGCGAGAATCCCGCCTCCCGTTTCGAGAGGCTGACCTTCTTCTATCGACAGAGCTATATGCGCGCCGGTATCTTCACGATGCTCCACATACTCGACAATCTGCTCCGAGAAGTGACAGGCATTGATCACAAAATCATCAAAACCAGCCGCTTGCAGACGCCTGAGCACGTGCTCGAGAAGAGGCGCTCCGCCCACCGGCACGAGTGCCTTGGGCATCGAGTCCGTGAGAGGTCTGAGACGGGTGCCGAGACCCGCGGCAAAAATCAGAGATTTCATTCGGAAGTTTTTTCCGGCCGGCTGAAAGCCGTCCAATTACATCATCTTCTCGATATCCAGCTCCCTGTGCGTGAGCGTAATCTTCACATCGAAGCGCGAGGACAGGTGCTCGGCGAGCTTCTCCGCACAATAGACCGAGCGGTGCTGCCCGCCGGTGCAGCCGAAGCAGACCTGAAGATGCGTGAACTTACGTTCAATAAAGCGCTTGGCGTGAGCATCCACAAGTTTGTAGACGCTGTCGAGGAACACCGAAACCTCACCGTCATCCTCCAGGAATTTGATGACCTCCGCATCCAGGCCGGTGAACTGGCGGAAATGCTCATACTTGCCCGGATTGTTTATGCTGCGGCAGTCGAAGACATAGCCTCCGCCGTTGCCGGTCGTATCCACAGGGATACCTTTTTTGTATGCGAATGAATAGATGCGGACCTCCAGACGCTTGTCCTCGGCGATCTCATAGAACTGATGCATAGAAGTGAGCTTCGTAAGCACCTCATTAAGATACGGATACGACTCGAAAGGAGTCTTGAGAATCTTACGGAGATTATTGAGTGCATAAGGAATGCTCCCCAGGAAATGAGGTTTCTTCTCGAAGTATCCCCTGAAACCGTAGGCGCCCAGGACCTGAAGGGTGCGGAAAAGCACGAAAATGCGAAGACGCTCATAGAAAACATCCTCATCCACAGCGGTATAGCCCTTCAGCGCCCTCAGATAGGTCTCAGTGAGCTGCTGCTTCAGGTCATCCGGATAACGGGAACGGGCCTGCCAGATGAAAGAGGCCACATCATAATAGATGGGACCGCGGCGGCCGCCCTGGAAATCTATGAAATAAGGTTCACCGTCCTTGAACATCACGTTGCGGGCCTGAAAATCCCTGTACATAAAGGTTTCCCCCATATCCTGCATCAGGTCATCCTTGAGGCGTTCGAAATCGTCCTGAAGACGTACCTCATTGAATTCCAGACCGGTAGCCTTGAGAAAACAGTATTTGAAGTAATTCAGGTCGAACATCACCATACGTTCGTTGAACTCCTTGTCAGGATAGCAGACGCTGTAATCCATCCCGGCCCCGCCGCGGAACTGAATCTTCGGCAGCTGCTCAATGGTCTTGCACAGCAACGACCTTTCGTAAGAACTGTATTCTCCGCTCTCGCGGCCGCCGGAAACAAGGGTATAAAGCTGTTCATTCCCAAGATCTTCCTGGATGTAGCACATTCCGTCTTCACTCACGGCGAGGACTTTCGGAACCCGGATGCCCTTGCTGATGAAATGCCGGTCGATGGCCATAAAGGCGTTGTTCTCCTCAAGATTGGTGCCCACGACACCCACGAGAGAAATGGCATTGCCTTTGAGACGGAAATAGCGGCGGTTGCTGCCCGAAGAAGTGAGTTCAGTGACTTCAGAGGCCTTCACGCCTGTATAGTTAAGGAATAAATCTTCAAGTCGTTTCATAAAATATCTGTTCGGAAAGCCAAATTTACGCATTCTCGGGAATTATTCAAAAAATCGGGGACTCATCAAAAAATTGGCTATTCATCAAAAAGTAGTAAATTTGTGGGTTATTATGAAAAGTATTCTGTCCAGAATAGCCTTCCCGGCACTTGTGACGGTTACGGCCATTGCCGGAACCCTCACTTCGGGAGGATACTCCAGAGCCGAGCTGAATCTCAGCCCGAAGGAGGGCTATGTAGCTGACACTGTGATATATAAACACGACGCCTACAAGCGGGGATGGACAGCCGAGGACTTCAGGATGACTGCCGCCGAGATTGCCGACAGCCTTCAGACGTCCGACAGTCTGGGATTCGAGCAGACGGAGACGGAGGACAGCGTGGAGGTCATCTACTTCAGAGACACGGTAAAAGTCCCTGATTCCCTGCAATTTACTGACCCTTTCAGATACAAGTACTACGCGGCCCTCGTAGACTCCGCAACCCACTGCTGGGTTAGGGACACATTGATCGCCGCAGGCGATACTATAGACTGGAAAATGCTTGATTCCCTGTACTATGCGGATTCGACAGCTCTCGCCAGGCTGCGCTTCGAGCAGTGGTACTCGGGCCTGAGCAAGACGGAACGCAAGAAGTACGACGCGGGCGTCAAGTCCAAGCTGAAACTGGCGGAAATGGACAGCCTGAAGGCCGTGCACGACAGCGTTCAGGCCGTCAAAGACAGCATTCTCGAAAACACGCCGCGTATCCTTGAGACGCCGTTTATAGCTGATTCTCTGGCATATAAGAGAATCCTGATGTGGTCCCACGAGCGGAATTTCCACGATATGGAAGTGACGGCTCCGGACACGAGCTTCAACCATTATTTCCACGACTACAAGTTCCGGCGCGAGGATGTGAACGCGACCTGGCTGGGCGTGGCTGGCTCGCCGGTGCAGACCTACAACTATTTCCTGCGCGAGAACCGCGAGCGGGTGTTCTTCTACCAGGCACAGGAAAGCTGGACGAAGACCCCGGAAAATCTGCCGATGTACAACACCAAGACCCCGTACACCGAGCTCAGCTACACGGGAACCCTGCTCGCCGGCACTCAGAAGGAGTCCAACAACCTCCACCTGATGACCACGCAGAACATAAATCCTGACTTCAACTTCACGCTCTGCTACGACCGCTTCGGCGGAAACGGAATCCTGGCGGACGAATCCACGACGAACAAGACCTTCTACGCGAACGCCAACAAACTCGGCAAACGCTACCTGATGCACGCCGGGTACATCTACAATATGGTGAGCCGCAAAGAGAACGGCGGAATCACGGACAACTACTGGATCCGCGACACGACCGTCGATGCGCGCGAAATCAGCGTAGCTCTCTCTGACGCGTCGAGCAAGATCAAAAAGAACACGCTCTTCCTCGACCAGCAGTACCGCATTCCTTTCAATTTCCTGAGGAAAAAGGCCCCGGTGGACAGCAGCGGCGTGGCGGACAGCGGCAGCCCGGCGGACAGCAGCAGCGTGGCAGATGAGGACGACGTGACCACCGCGTTCATCGGACACAGCAGCGAATATTCCGTATACACAAGGACTTACAGCGATGGTCTGAGCGCAGGCAAGACGAGCGACGGAAACAGTCTCTTCGACAACAAGTTCTACCTGAACCCGAACTCCACCGCCGACTCGATGAGGGTGATGAAGTTCGAAAACAGGGCGTTCATACGCCTGCAGCCGTGGTCGGCGGACGGAGTCATCTCCAAACTCGACGTCGGCGTGGGCGACAGATACCTGAGTTTCTACAAGCCGGAGCAGTCCTACCTGAAAGCTCCGAAAAACGTCGTCTGGAACACGGCATACGTCTACGCGGGCGTCAAGGGACGTCTCACGCGAAACCTGCATTGGGATGCAACGGCCGACTACAGCTTCGCGGGCGCGGAATTCAATGACAAGGGCCTTGCGGCCAATGCTGAACTGGAGCTCTATCCTTTCCGCCGCGCAAGGACCAGCCCCGTTACCGTCAAAGCCCATTTCGAGACGAATTCGAGGGAACCGGAATACTATCAGCAGCACCTGCTCACGAACCACTACAAGTGGGACAATGAATTCGACAAGGTATCCACCACGAAGCTCCAGGGAAGTATCGACATCCCGCGCTGGAGGCTGAGCGCCTCGGCGGGCTACGCCCTTCTGGTGAACAATATCTACTATGACACCCTGGGCATAATCCGGCAGAACACCAAGCCGGTGAGCGTGCTGTCAGTGGCTCTGCGCAAGGATTTCGTGCTCTGGAACACCCTTCATCTGGAGAACAAGGGGCTCTTCCAGCTCTCTTCAAACGAGGATGTGATGCCGCTCCCTACCCTGGCCCTGAACCTGCGCTACTATCTGGAACTGAATGTAAAGCAGGATGTTATGAAACTCCAGCTGGGTGCTGACGGATACTGGAATACCGCCTGGTACTCCCCGGCCTGGAACCCGGCGCTCGGAGTGTTCAGAAATCAGAACGAGATCAAATATAACAACGGTCCTTACATCGACGCATTCGTTAATGTGCAGTGGAAGAGGGCCTGTGTCTTCATAAAGCTCGAGAATGCGGCTATGGGCCTCTGGCCTGACAGACCGGATTATTTCTCGGCTCATCATTTCATCAATACTACCCGTACCCTCAAGCTGGGCATCTGGTGGCCATTCTACATGCAGGCGGCTAAAAATACAAGGGCAGCGGCAGCTGCCGGAAACAGGCCTTCAGGGAACTCGTCTTCAGCAAATTCCGGTTCCCGCAACGGCGGTGCTCCGGCGGGTGTCAGAACAGCCAAAAACTAATTTAGCTCGTGCATAACAAAAGGATTATCATAGGAATCACAGTGGCATTGGCAGCCTTGGCTGCCGCCGGAATTGCACTGAAGCCTCGCGACAACGGGACGTTCGCGGGAAGGACGCTGCGCTGCGCGATCATTCCGGAGGACTTTTCGAGGCAGAGCGGACGGCTGGAGGTCGGATATAACTACGAGCTGCTCGAGAGGTTCGCCGCGAGTCTTGATTCTCAGACAGATACACGCCTTATGCATTCGATGCCCCACTACGTGGACTCGCTTCGCAGCGGAGCTCTGGACATCGTGGTGATTCCTTTCAGGGACTCGCTTGCAATCGACAGCATCTTCGTTTCCGTGCCTGTGGACAGCATCGCTTACTGGCTGATAAACGGGGAGAGCGAAGCACAGCTCGACGAAATCAACACCTGGCTGGAGGAATATCACGCCTCAACCCTCTGCCCTGAACTGCACAGTAAGTTTCTCGAAGTTCCGGGCCCCGGCAAGGCCAGGGATTTCATAAGTCCGTATGACTCTCTGATGCGGGAAGTGTGCGGGCCGCTGGGAGAGGATTGGAGGCTTCTGGCCGCCATTTCTTATCAGGAATCACGCTACAGAATCGAAGCACGGTCGCGCAGAGGTGCGGCAGGTATGATGCAGATGATGCCTGTCACCGCGAAACACTACGGAGTGGACAATATTGCGGATCCGCGGCAGAGTCTCGAGGCCGGAGTGAAATATCTTCAGCATCTCAGGAAGATGTTCCACAAGCGGGCCGCTGACAGCGAGAGTCTGCGCCACTTCGTTCTGGCGGCGTACAATGCCGGGAGTTCCCGTCTGCAGGATGTGCTGAACTATGCGGATTCGATAGAAGCGGACTGCAGTACCTGGACAGCTCTGAAGGAGATAATAACTGCTCTGGATGAGGAAGTTACGGAAGGCAATGAGGATATACGCCACGGAAAGTTCGCCGGCCGCGAGACGCTCGCCTTCGTGGAAAGTGTCGAGCGCAGGTATCAGAATTTCAGAAAAATATTCAAGTGATTTTTCCGGGGTTTATCCCGCCCTTTAAGCACTCCTGACAGTCCGGGCCGGATCTACGGAAGAAATGAACAGGCTCGGCAGCAGCAGAAGCAGCATAATGACGACGTAGGCCGCGAAATCCGCGAGCAGTATCATCGGAAGATTCACGCTTACCGGAACGAAGGACACGAAATAATTCTCCGGATTCAGTTTTATGAAATGAGTAGCGCCCTGAACGAGGCAGAAAAGCAGGGCGAGGGCGTTTCCTATGGCCATTCCCTTGAGTACCAGACGGGAAGAGGTCTTGAGGAACACTTTCACTATGTTTCGGTCGGTCATACCCAGGGATTTCAGAACGCCGATTGTCGAGATGTTCCTGAAAAGCAGGATCAGAAGGCCGGAAATCATATTGAAGCCTGCGACTATCGTCATTATAATCAGCACGAAAAGAACATTGAAATCTATAAGGTCCAGCCAGCTGAACAGCTGTGGATAGCGGTCCGCAACACTGCGGGCCATAAGCGTGTCGTCCTCGTCGGTGGCCGCCGTAAGACAGTGCGTACCGATGGTGAAAGTCATATCCTGAAGGGCGGCGGAATTCCTGAATTCTCTGGACAGAGTGATTTCCAGGGCCGAAACCTGAAGGGAATCCCAGGCGTTCAGCCTCTGCATATCCTCAATGTCGGCGAATACCGGCAGGGCTCCGTCCACATCGATACGCCCGTCATAGATTTCCTTAACAGTGAAGCGGCGGGCCTTGAGTTTTTCGCCCACGAACCAGGCGGAAAGCTTGTCTCCCTCCTTGAGGGAAAGCATTTCGGCAAGGCCTGAAGGTATGCTGACTCCGAGTCCTTTCAGGGAATCCGCGTCAGGGATGCCCTTGAATATGGTTCCCTGAATGACGCCGTCACTCTTCACTATGCCTGCGCGATAGACGGCGGGAGTGACTTTCTCCACTCCGCTGAGGGATTCAATGGCAGGAAGATAGGTCTGCCCAATGGATATGGGCTCCGTCCCGCTGTAGCTGTCCGCGTTTGTGGATGTAAGCTGAATATCTCCGCAGAAAGCTGAAAGAGAAGCCCTTATCTCCTGACGGAAACCGGATGATATGGCCACTGCAATGATCATCACAAAGAAGGAGACGGCAATCGAAACCGATGCCGCCTTCCCGCGAAAATGCAGTCTGCGCGCTATGAATCCGGTGTAATTCACACTAGCTCAGAGCCTTCAGACGAGTCTCGGCGGAAGCCTTCTCCCGCTCGTCTTCGGTATATTTGATCAGCATCGGAAGATACTTCTTCTCGAGCTTGGTGTTCTTCTCCTTGCGGGCCAGTATGACACAGTTCTTTATGGCCGTGTAGTTTTCAGGATCCAGCTTCAGCACCTTATTGTAATACTTAAGGGCTTTCTTGGTATCGTTTTTAGCTATCAGCCAATAAGTTCCGATATTTGTAAGAAAAATCGTGCTCTTGGGATCATAATTCACCATCTTCTCAGACAGACTGAGGAAAGCCTCATAGGAAGCAGGACTGCCGATAGTGTAGAAGGCAAAGCAGTACTCCTGGACAGCAGCTTCGAAGGTTTCGGCATCGATGACCTGGTCCCCCATCTTCCAGGCCGGATGGGAAACGGCGTTATAGTCTATCAGACCCGCCAGAGCCGAGGAAGCCATATCAGGGCTCTCCTTCTCATAGGCAGTCAGGGCCGTGACCTTGTCGAAACGCAGGTCGATCCTGTCCGGATACAGACGGATGGCCTTGTCTATGGCCTGGGAAGAAAGGGCGAAGAGGGAATCATCGTAGAAAGACTCCTCGAAATAATTGACCGGACGGTCCAGGGAATCCTTCAGACTGAGATAAGGTTTCTGGCCCATATAGCGGTCCCCCTCCTTTATGACGAGTTTCGTGGTGAGGGACTTCGCGAGATAATAGTTGAATCTGGCCTCGAGCATATCAGGATCTTCCGGGAAGGCCTCTTCCCAACGGTCCACGAGGGTTTCCACACCGATTCCGGAGGCGCCCACGCGCTTTACGAGGTTCTGATACCTGGTCAGGAAATCCTCACTGTCTGTCTGTGCGGTCATCGCAATGCCGCAAGAAAGCAGGAGAGAAAGTGTAAGTATGATTCTTTTCATAAATTATTCTATATCCATTCTGATTCTTCGTGACTGAGGGTGGAGATTGTTGCAGCGAGTGCCGAGATTCTTTACGAAGCCCAGAGCCAATCCCCTGTAAGTCACAAGATTATATCCCTTGGGAGCATCCGGCAGGACTATGCTGTCCTTGTGCAGGAAATGCAGTGCCGTCATCTTGTCCACTTCCACCTGCGGGCAGAAGGAACGGTCATAGTCAATGCTCAGCGCCCAGTCGGCCGAAGGCACGAAATCCTTCCCCTTCATCTCCCCTTTCACCACTCCGCAGCGCAGAGGATGCAGATACTGAAGAGCTTCGACTCCAGCCGTCACTATGCCCGGCTGCCCGTCACGTACCATCCGGCCGCACCATTGGCCTTCGCCGGGCACCTCTCCCGGAACAAGCAGGTGACCGCAGCGCGTAGCACGTACTCCGAATTCATCCTCGGGCGGCACGATGTCCGCGCCGAGCGTTTCCGCCGCCCACTGCAGGTTGTCGTCGTTCTCCGAGGGCTCGAAAGTGCAGGTGGAGTATATGAATTGGCCGCCTGCGGCCAATGCGGGCCATACGTCGGCGAGGATGCGTCTCTGGCGGGATGCGCAGAGCTGCACCGTTTCCGGCGACCACTCCTCGAGCGCCTTGGCGTCCTTGCGGAACATTCCTTCGCCCGAGCACGGGACATCGGCCAGTATGATGTCGAAGTAGCCTTCCAGACGGGCGAATGCCTTGGGATCGGCGCTGCAGACCACCACGTCAGGGTCGCCCCAGATGGCGACATTGTCCAGCAGGACAGACGCCCTCTGTCGCATCACCTCATTCGCCACGAGGATGAAATTGTCTCCGCAGGCTTCGCGCAGGGATGCCGCGAGGTCGGTGGTCTTGCCGCCGGGGGCTGCGCAGAGGTCCAGTACGCGGACCTTCCTGCCGGGGAATTTCTCAGTCAGGGACTTCAGGGCCTTGCGGAAGATATGTCCCACGAACATCGCGGAACTGTCCTGAACGTAATAAGCTCCTGCGTGGAAGTTCGGGTGGAGCGTGAAGACGGGACGGGTGGTGAGTATATAGCCGTACGGACTCCACGGAACCTGCTCCGCGCCTTTCAGGATGGGCAGCGGGGCGTTCGGAGTCTTCGACGGGTTCAGGCGGATGGAGACGGACGGTTCAGTGTCGAGCGAGCGCCTGAAAGCGGCATAGCCATCTTTCCCGAGAGCGTTCTCCAGATGGGACCTGAGGATGGCGGAATCAAGTTCTGCCATAGATCAGAATTTGAAATTCTTGAGCATTTCCGGGTCCACGCCCTCAGGCATACGGCCTTCGGAAGCGGCCACAAGGCCGTCGACTATCTTGTTCAGACCTTCCTGAATCTTCGAGCCGAGCATCATCTTCATCATAAGATTCAGATCCGCAGTCACGTTGATGTAGAAATCTGTCTTCGACGGATTGTCGGTCTCATCGAAATGAAGGTCGATGCCGAAATGGAACGGAGCGCCGTCGTCCTCGAGCATTATGAGCTTGTAAGGCTCTCTGCGAACGATTCTTACGCCTATACTGAATCCCTGTACGGTCGCCTTTATGGAATCGTAGTCAGCCGTGACTCCGGAACGCTTGTCCTCGGGAATCATCTCGACGAAGCGGCTGCAGTCTACGAAATTCATATACAGTTCACAGGCCGCGCGTGAAACTGTTCCGTGTTTGCTTTTGTATTCGCTTGCCATAGTATTTTTACTTTTGCACTCAGATTTTACTTACATTTGCAGTCAAGATTACAAATATAGCAATTTTTCAGATGCATAGAATCTATTTCGAAAATCGCTGCATAATAATCTGCTCCCCAGAGGAGCAGGCACTCTCCGATCCTAACGCCGTAGAGTTCCATTACGGGCTCAGACTCGACCTGAAGACACTTGTGGGGATGTTCGAGGCCGGGCAGAGCCTCAGCCGCACCTACATTCCCACTGACGACACCGAGGCTGTATACCGCCATCTCTGCGCGGAATTCAAGGAGGTCAGCGCAGCGGGAGGTCTGGTCACGAACCGCCGCGGAGACTATCTTCTGATAAAGCGCAACTCGCTCTGGGACCTGCCGAAAGGACACCAGGAAAAGGGCGAACCGATAAGTACGACCGCGCTGCGCGAGGTGCAGGAGGAGACCGGGCTGGGCGAGATAGAGCTGCACGACCTCATCTGTATGACCGATCACTGCTATTTCCGCGACGGAAAGTGGCACCTGAAGCATACCTGGTGGTACCATATGCTGTACACCGCGCCGGTCGACCTGACTCCTCAGCGGGAGGAGGACATAAGCCAGGCGGCCTGGGTGGCCCGGTCGAGCCTGCCTCCGTTCCTCAAGAACACCTACCCTTCCATCATAGAGGTCTTCCGTGAAGCCACGAAGAAGGAAATCTAGTTTGAAACTTTTTTCACACATCTATCGTATATTAGTAGATAGATCGAATTTATATATGAAACTTTCTCAATTCCAATTCGCTCTCCCGAAGGACAGGGTGGCTCAGGAGCCTGCAAAATGGCGTGACGAATGCCGTCTGATGGTTCTTCACAAGGATACGGGTGAAATAGAGCACAAACTTTTCAAGGACATCATAGACTATTTCGGAAAGGACGACCGCTTCGTCTTCAATGACACCAAGGTGTTCCCTGCCAGGCTTTACGGAAAGAAGGAGAAGACAGGGGCCGACATTATGGTCTTTCTGCTCAGGGAACTGAACCGCGAGCAGAGACTCTGGGATGTCATAGTCGAGCCTGCAAGAAAAATCCGTATCGGAAACAAACTGTATTTCGGTGAGGATGAAAGTCTTGTAGCTGAAGTCATCGACAACACCACTTCCCGCGGACGTACTCTCCGCTTCCTTTACGACGGTTCTTACGAGGAATTCAAGAACGTGCTCTTCTCCCTGGGAGAAGTCCCTGTTCCACAGTGGGTGAAGCCTCGCATAACCCGTGCCGACGCAGAGAATTTCCAGACCATCTTCGCGGCTCACGAAGGTGCGGTTTCCGCCCCGGCCGCAGGTCTGCATTTCAGCCGCGAGCTGTTCAACAGAATGATTCTGAAAGACATCCGCAAGACATTCATCACCGTCCATATGGGTATAGGCCACTTCCGCAGAGTGGACGTGGAGGATCTTTCCAAACACCGCACGGATGCCGAGAGAATGATCATCAGCCCTGAGGCTGCGCAGGAAATCAACGAGACCAAGAGCAGCGGTCATCAGGTCGTAGCCGTAGGTATCACCGTAATCCGCGCCCTGGAGACGAACGTGACTCCGAGCAAGAGGGTGAATCCATCCGACACCTGGACCGACAAGTTCATATTCCCGCCTTACAACTTCTCCATTCCTACCGCCATCGTGTCGAATTTCCATCTTCCGGAATCCACGATGCTTATGACGGTGGCGGCTTTCGGAGGTTTCGAAAAAGTAATGAACGCCTATAAGGTGGCTCTCGAGGAAGGCTACCGCTTCGGACCTTACGGAGATGCGATGCTGATCATTTAAGATTCATATAGAAAACTTAAGAAAAGTATACAAGTCATTCAGAATCATAGAATTCTGAATGACTTTTTCATTTTTGTTCCTTAGTTTTGCACAGAAAACCTCCGGACTTGACATCACAGTCCGGCGAAACATTCACCGACTATGGAATACTCTGAAAAAATCTGTATGTGCACTCTCGGCCGGATTTTCGGCTATGAGCCCCGCAAGGCTCTGGAACTCATCTCGGCAGCCGGAAGCGCCGGCGCCATTTTCAATCTCAGTCCGGACGAACTGAACGCTCTGACCGGCCCCTACTCCGCATTCGCCTCCAGAATAAGCAGGGAAGAACTTGACAGGACCGCGGAAGAGATGGAACGGCTCGAAAAGCAAGGCTGCCGCTATGTCGAAATTTCCGATCCGCATTATCCGGAAATGCTGAAGGAATGTGAAGACCCGCCCCTGGGGCTTTACATCCGCTCAGACTCCCCCGTCGGGGAGCTTCTGAATGATTCCCCTCATATCGCGGTCGTCGGCACGCGCGACATCTCGCTCTACGGCAGGGAGTGGTGCCGAAAGATAGTGGCGGCGCTCGGAAAAGTGAAAAACAAGCCTGTGATAGTCAGCGGACTGGCTCTCGGGACCGACATCACGGCCCATCAGGCGGCCCTTGAGGCCGGGCTGCGGACCATAGGCGTACTGCCCACCGGCATAGATGAGGTTTATCCGCGCCGCCACGAGTATGCGGCCGACAAGATATGCCGGACAGCCGGCTGCGGCCTGATAACTGACTATCCGCCAGGAGCCAAAGCCATTGCGATAAACTTTCTGAGAAGGAACCGGATTATCGCGGGGATGTGCAGCTCCACGATTCTGATAGAGTCGAAGGCTCAGGGCGGAGGTATGATCACCGCAAGGCTCGCGGCATCCTACAACCGTGAAGTCTTCGCGCTACCCGGGCGTGTGGACGACATACGGTCCGCAGGATGCAACCGTCTGATTCAGAAGAAATTGGCGGAGCCGATTACGAATCTTGGGACACTTGTGAAAAATCTCGGTCTCGGGGAATCGTCATACCGCAGGCACGACACCCTGGCAGAGGAGGTCAGCTCGCTCTACGGAAGCGGAATGAGTCCGGAGGATGTGGATGTTATGACCAGGATAGTCAAGCACATACGGACCAACAGAGGTGTATGCTGCGAGGATATCGCCGGCGCCCTTGGACTGGCGTTCGGCACGGTCTCATCATACCTTACCATATTGGAAAGCGACGGTCTGATCTGCAGCGACCTGTTAGGCAGATGCAGCATAAATGTGAGAATTGTGTAAAAAATCTGTACATTTGCGGGATATGGAATTCATCGATACACATACTCACAATTACGATGAGATGTACCCCGCCGAAGAGCAGGACGCAGTGATCGGAAGGGCGCTGGAGGCAGGTGTCAGGCTATTGATACAGGCCGACATAAGCTCGAAGGAGAGGCCTCTTATGATGGCGCTCGCCGACCGGCACCCAGACTGTCTGAGGGTGATGGCCGGACTCTACCCCGGCTCTGTCGGGAGCGGATGGAGGGACGAAGTCGCCGCCGTGGAGCAGACCCTGAGAGAACGTAAAGTCGTGGCTGTCGGAGAGATAGGACTTGACTACCACTACGGAGCGGACACGGCCGAACTGCAGAAGGAAGCCTTCAGAGTGCAGTTGGAATTGGCCGCAGAATGCGGCCTGCCTGTAAACATACACCTGCGCGAGGCGACGGAGGACTTCTTCGCGATTCTCGAGGACTGCCGCCACCTGCACCTCAGAGGCAACCTGCACGCCTTCAGCGGCAGCGCGGAGACTTTCCGCAGGCTCCTTAAGCTTGGAGACTGGTACGTCGGCATCGGCGGAGTGGTCACTTTCAAGAAAGCCGGAATCGCGCAGAGCCTCGCCGAAATACCGATGGAACGGATTCTGCTCGAAACGGATTCGCCCTACCTGACGCCCGTGCCTTACCGCGGAAGCAGGAATGAAAGTGCTTATATTCCGATAATTGCGGCCAAGATTGCCGAGATCAAGGGCCTCAGTCTCGAGGAAGTGGCGCGGGTAAGCACAGAAAACGCAAAGGAACTTTTCGCATTATAATATGGAAGAATACAGATCGTCGGTCCTCCTTATCTATACGGGAGGAACCATAGGAATGAAAGAGGATCCCTGCGACCAGAGCCTGAAGCCTTTCGACTTCGGACAGATTCTGCAGGAAGTGCCGGAGCTGCGCAAATTCGCGTGCAGAATCGATGTGCACACGTTTACCCCGCTCATCGACTCCTCGGACGTCGAGCCGGCGATGTGGAATGAGCTCGCCTGCCTCATCCGCGACCGCTACGAGCAGTACGACGGCTTCGTGGTGCTGCACGGCACGGACACGATGGCATTTTCCGCCTCCGCCCTGAGTTTTATGCTCGACGGTCTGACCAAGCCTGTCATCTTTACCGGCAGCCAGCTGCCAATAGGAAGGCCGCGTACCGACGGAAAGGAAAACCTTGTATCGTCGGTTGAAATCGCCTCGGCCCGCCGCATCGACGGTAGCGCAGAAGTTCCGGAAGTATGTATCTATTTCAATTCCAAACTTTTGCGCGGAAACCGCTGCACCAAGATAAATTCAGAAGGATTCACTGCCTTCGATTCCGCAAACTATCCGCCGCTCGCGGAGGCGGGCATCAGCCTGAAATACAACCACGGGGCCATACACTACCCTTCCTCCCGCCAGAGGGAAGGACTCAAGGTGCAGACCCGTCTGGACACGAGAGTTTCGATTCTGAAACTTCACCCGGGCATCACGCCCCAGGTGGTCAGAAACATTCTGCTGGGAGAAGAGACAAGGGCAGTCATCATAGAAACTTACGGGGCCGGCAATGCGCCGTCCAAGGAATGGTTCCTGGACATAGTGAGGGAGGCCTGCATCCGGGGGAAGATTCTGCTGAACGTCACGCAATGCCTTCACGGCAGCGTGGATATGGACATATACGCCACAGGAAAGAAGCTGAAGGAGGCCGGGGTTATTTCCGGCTATGACAGCACCACCGAAAGCGCCCTCGCGAAACTCTTCTGTCTGATGGGTGAAACAGACGACAACGATGTGGTAAAAAAACGCCTTTGCGAGAGCCTTCGCGGCGAAATATCCAAATTATGATTGGTTTCTGAAATTTTTTTACTAAATTGCAGCGATTTTGGTGGGTCGTGGATCCGACTGAACAGTGCAGATATTTGTAACTATTTAATACATTATTAATTAAAAACACATCAGAAAAGGTTA
>CAVCSJ010000037.1:0-16236 GCA_963604895.1 bacterium | reverse complement strand
AAAAAAGACAGGAAAATGGAAACAGAAAAACGGCAATTTGAAGAATTTGTGGAGAAAAACAAGGACACGATCTACACCGTGTGCTATATGTTCTCCAAAGATGAGGACGAGGTGGCCGACCTCTTTCAGGAATCCCTCATCAACCTCTGGAAGGGATACGCCCGCATAGAACCGGAGAACATAAAAGGCTGGGTCTACCGCGTCTGCCTGAACACCTGCATCTCGCAGCAGCGAAAAAGCAGACGCCACGCCCACGAGCCCCTCACGATGGACATTTCGCCATTCGACGAGACCGACGTCAGGACCCGCCAGGCCGGCCAGATCCACGAGCGCATAGGAAAACTCCAGCCCTTCGACCGCGCCATAGTCTTGCTCTGGCTGGAAGACATCAGCTACGAAGAGATCGGCGAAATCCTCGGAATTTCCGCCAAAGCCGTTTCCGTACGTCTTGTCAGAATCAAAGAACAACTTAAAAAATCGGACAATTAACACTGAAATCATTATGAATACTGTTACTATTGACGAACTCGACCAGATGCGAACCCAGTTCAGCGAATTCAAGTCTGAACTCAGGCAGCAGAAGATCTTCAACGAAAAGATCCTCCGCAAGGCAATGCAGAAGGACTATGCCAAAGAACGCAAAACCCCGTGGATATGCGCGATAATCACCATCGTCGTAATTTCGATCCTCATCGCGCTCGCATACTTCACCAAGGTATTCCCGCTCTGGTTCATCATCCTCACCGCAGTCCTCCTCCTCGCCAGCGTCGGCCTGTCATTCTACCGCACCAGCCGCTTCGTATCCGACGACATAATGACCGGCAACGTATTGGCCGCGGCCAAGCATCTCGCTGACTGCAAGCGCTTTGACAACCGCTCACTGCTCTACTTCAGCCTCCCGGTAATCGTAATCTGGGCCATCGCATTCTTCTCCCTGACCCTCCGCAGCGGCAACGAATTCGCCCAGGCAATGGCCATCGGCGGAGCCATCGGAGCCATCATCGGCGGCGTGCTCGGCGCAGTCTACGTCCGCGACTCGTCGAAGCGCATCGACCGTATCCTCGCGCAGATCGAGGAGCTCAGACAGCTCGGAGCCTAGCCGGCCTGCGGCCAATATGAGATCATACCCGAAGGGGCGCAGCCGAAGGACCGCGCCCCCTTTTGTCGTACAGACCTTGTGAAGACAATAAATCGAATTACCATCCATAACGCACCCAAAGTAATATGAATCAATGAATAAAAAATATACGAAATATTTGAAAAGTTAAAAAAAAGTCGTACTTTTGTAGCGTAGAAAGTTTATGTTGGTGTTAAGTAGATAAAACTTATACACAGACGATAGTACTCACGTCCGAACGATGAAAAGCGTGTGAACGAAACACGGACGTGCATTGGATTTCCGGGGTTTATTAAAGGCTTTCGGGAGTTTTTTAGTATCTATCTGTATGTGTATCAATTGCTTGAAATGCGGGCATAACCTGCGTGCGGGAATTATGTACTCCGCCCGTCGGGTGTGTTTGATGGACAGACATTCCTTGCTTCTACTATTATATGATGAGCCAACTGAACTATTGAAAGAGATTAACATTGGCCGGGCGAAGCCGCGGCCGGAAAACGATAGTTTAATAAATGGTGATTGCAGCTCAGATGTTGTTGAGCGCGTTGGCGTTGACAGCCAACCTCTTCATAGTGCCGATTGACGCGGGCGGGAACAGTGGAACGGCTCTCCCGAAGGACGACGGCACGCATTACAGTATTCCTTCCAGGCAGACGGATGAGGACGAGATTCTCGTTACCACTCCTCAGCGGCGCGACACCCTCAGGGTTCACTTCCGCTGGTCCAACGCCGTCCTCGACACGACCATCTTCGACAACGGGCCGGCGATCCACAAGCTCGAGGCCCTGCTCAATGATGACGACCAGCCTGTCGACAGCCTCTACATCTACTCCAGCTCCTCCCCGGAAGGCGGTGCGGCGCTTAACGCCACCCTCGCGCAGAAGCGCGGCGAAGCCCTCCGCGACCAGCTCATCCAGATGCGAGGCGGCCGTAAGTTCCGCGGAGTCAGCATTGTACCCCTCGGTGCCAACTACTCCGAGTTCCTCACCAAACTTGAGACAGTCGAAGGTCTCCCGTACCGCGACAAGGTCCTCAGCGACTACAAGGCCACTCTGCGCACCAGCGGCCACGAAGCAGCGTTCAGTCAGCTCAAGGCCAGCCGCGAAGGCGTACCTTACGGCTACGTGACGCGCACCATCTTCCCTGAACTGCGTTACGCCGACATCGTACTTCTCTCGCACACAGTGTTTAAGGAAGAAATCGAGGAGGACGTCATAGACGTCCAATCCGACACCGTAGTCGTGAAGGAAGAACCGGCCCTCGAGGTGGCCCAGATGGAAGTTCCGGTCGAGCCTGAACCTGAACCTGAGCCAGAACCGGAACCGGAACCGGAGCCGGTGATCATCGTTCCGGAGCCGGAACCAGAACCGGAAGACAGCATTCACTGGTACCCGGCCATCAAGACGAATCTTTTATACGATCTTGCCACAGCGCTTAATGTCGAACTCGAATTCCCGATCGGCAGGCGCTTCTCCATAGCTGTTGAGGACGACTTCCCTTGGTGGAACTGGGGTCCGAACGGCAAGAAATATTGTTTCCAGGTATGGAACATAGGTGTGGAGCCGCGCTGGTGGTTCTACAGAAACGACAAGAGGGACTGGCTCACAGGCCACTTCCTCGGAGTATATGGTATGTCCGGCAAGTATGACTTCCAGTGGGAGAAGGAACTCTGCTACCAGGGAGAGTACTGGTCTGCAGGTATCACCTACGGCTACGCTCTGCCTATCTGCAAGTGGGCCAATATGGAATTCAGCATTTCGGCCGGTTATCTCTACAGCGACTATCGCCATTATCATCCGGACGACGGCTGGGAGCATCTGTTCCGTGACTACTACAATGCAGGAAAGGTCAGATGGATCGGCCCTACGAAAGCCAAGATTTCGCTCGTGATTCCTATCGGAAGGGACAGCCACGTCAGAAAGAACGACAGGAACCGCAGTAACGACTGAGGCCCGGTTACGGGCTCACCGGTGGAGGGGAAACAGAACGGAACTTTAAGCGGGGAGCGAGAGAAGCGGGGAGCGAGTGGAGCGGGAGAAAGAGTGTGAAGGAGAAAAGATTTAAGAAAGATACAGAATTGGAAACTAAAGAATACAGAATGAAGAAGAACTGGTCCATAAGGGAGATGATGAAGGGACGCGCGGTGTGCGCGGTCCTCTCAGGACTGTGTGCGGTCCTGGTCATCAGCGGCTGTCACCGCCGTCCGTTGGAGGACCCTTCCGAAGTCAGCTACATAAACGTGAAGATAAACATCGACAGTGTCCGCAACGTCACTTCCGACATCTACAACGATCAGATCGAGAGGCCTGTCATCGAACCGTCGGCAATGCACGTCATCTTCTTCGAGCAGGATAAGGACAATGTCGTCGCCGAGACCTTCATCACCGACGTCTCCTATGACGAGAAGGGCACACGCTATGTCAGCGGAAGCGTATCCATCCTCCCGGGAGACTACAGGATGCTCATCTATGACTACGGAACCGAGGAGACCATCGTGAAGGACTACTATCACTATGACATTGCCCAGGCCTACACTGAGTCAGCCCCTTACAGCGTGCTCAGCCGCTTCAATACCAAGACCGGCGAGACAATCGGCATCCTCAATCAGCCTGACCACCTTATGGTGTCTAGCAATCCTCACGAAATAATTCCTTATCATACAGGAACATACACCATCTACGCCGATGCGTTCTCCGTAGTGGAGAGCTGGTACATCCAGATAAAGGTAAAAGGTCTCGAATATGTTTCCAGCGCCCAGGCGGTACTCTCCGGAATGGTTCCGGCGAACTATATCTCCACGAACACTGACATTGAAGATCCTGAAGGCACCATCTGGTTCCAGCTCGAGAAGAGCGACGACGAAGGAGTCCCTGTAGTCTGCGCCATCTTCAACACCTTCGGCCGCATCCCAAAGTCGACCAACGACCTCGCCGTCACCTTCAACATCAAGACTTCCGACGGCCGCACGGTATCGCATACCTTCGACATTTCGAACCTCTTCCTCTCCGAGCCTGCCATAGACCATAACTGGCTGCTCATCGATGAGACCATAACCATCGATCCGCCTCCACAGAAGGGTGGTTTCGACCCTGCCGTCGACGACTGGGACGAAGAACACAGGGATATCCAGCTGTAAGCCGGGACCTGCGTAACGAAAATTATAATTTAAGAAATATTAATCGATTAGAGAAAATAAAAACTGTTAAGTAAAAAATTATGAAAAAGTATCTTTTGATCCTCGCAGCCGCTGTCGCACTTGCAGCCTGCTCCAAGACTGAGGTGATTCCGGTAAACAGCGACGCTGACGTGGAGATTACCTTCCTCACTGCTCCTTTAACCAAGGCTCTTGGTACCGGACAGTCTGCATTCAGCACTGACAATGTGTTCCAGTCAGCCGCTTTCTACGATGTCAATGAATTCGCTTATGGCAGCACCACTGCCGAGACATTCATCAAACCTACTACCGTGAAGTACTTCACTTCAGTATGGAAGGCTGCAGATGCTTCAGGCAATGCAGTTACCTATTATTGGCCTAAGGACGGCGGTAAGCTCTCCTTCTTCTCCTGGTCGCTGAATAAGACCACTCTTAATTACGGTACAGGTACAACGGCTCCCAGTGTCGCTATCAACGTTAAAAACGGTGTAGTTCTTACAGACTACGAGGTGACTAACAACGAGGACTTTATGGTTGCAGAGCCTGCTCTCGACCAGACCGGAAACCAGAATAAATATACACACGAAGGCGTTCCTACCCTCTTCAAGCACAAGCTTGCAAAGATAGCTTTCCAGGCAAAGACCGATGCTGATTATACCGTAGATCCTTATAGACAGACATTCACCATCAATAAAATTTATTTTAAGAACGTAGCTAGTAAAGGCACTTATACTCAGTATGTTTCAACATCAAATAAAGATTCGTGGACTTATGCTAGCACCAACGATATTTATTATCGTAACAGCAACCAAACGGTGAATTATAACAATGGCGAGGCTGAAGCAGTCGCTACGGATGCCATCGACCTTTATATCCCTCAAACATATACCAATACTAACGGGGAGCTTTATGTTGAATACACCGTATCGAGAGGTACCAAATCTACCTCCTATACAGGAAAGGTTAGTCTGCAGACTCTCCTCGGAAAAACCGAGTGCGGCAAGAAGTACACCATCACTCTTAACTTCGGTCTCGACGAGATTAAGTGGGATCCTGCAGTTGAGGACTGGACAGATGTTAATTCCGGCTCAATCGATATCAAATAATTCAGAATTTCCGTTTAGATAATGAAGAAAATCGTATTTGTTTTTGCGGCTGCTGCAGTGCTTGCAGCCTGCACCAAAACTGAGGTGATCCCGGTGCACAATGATGCCGACGTGGAGATCACCTTCGAAACTTCCCCAATTACCAAGACTCTTGCTGACAGTCAGTCAGAGTTCACACACGGAAATGTGTTCGCATCCTATGCTTATTCTCATGAGAACGCCTGGGATTGGGGCGCATCGGAAACTCCGCAGCTTTACATCGGTAAAAAAAATACAACTACCGATGTCATCACTCCGGCTACCATCTCCTGGGTCGGAAATACGACGACAGGTGTCTGGAAGGATGCGACGATGGCATACTATTGGCCGAAATCCTATAAGCTTACATTCTTTGCCTGGTCTCTCAACAAGGCAGATCTTGATTTCGCTGATCATACTGCTGCCGGTCAAACGGAAGTGAATGTTACCTGTACTCCGTCTCAGGGCGTTATTATGAGCTACTATGATGTGGCAAAGGACAAGAACGTGGATTTCCTCGTAGCTGACATCGCTGCTGACCAGACTAAGAACAGTAACACATATGTCCGCGAAGGTGTTCCTACCCTCTTCAAGCACAAGCTTTCTATGATGGCGTTCACCGCAAAGGTGGCATCTGCCGATTATGCTGAAAACGGCATCACTTTCACTCTGAACTCCATCAAGTTCAAGAATGTAGCTGATGGTGTAGGCACTTATTGTCAGCGCGATTCTGAAGGGGAAGAAAAATTGGTTGCCAGCGGCTCCAAGACCACTCAGACCTACTCTTCAACCTCACAGGTAGTCAAGAATACCACTGCCACAGATGTTACTGGTGTAGATCAGTACATTTACATCCCTCAGTCGTTCACAGATGATAATCAGGTGCTGGAGATTGTCTACACAATCGACTATGATACTGATAATGATGGTGTTACCGAGGTGAGCGAGACCGTTACCGAGATCATTAAGCTCAGCGATCTCACAGGTGACTGGGGCATCGGCAAGAAGTACGTTATTAATATCACCTTCTCTCTCGACGAGATCCTCTGGGATCCTGCAGTCGAGGATTGGACGGGTGTAACTAAAAATGTACCTGTAGAATAATCACCATTTAAACTATACCCGGGAGCGGGTGAAACCGCTGCCGGGACCGAAGAAGGGAAGATAAGCGCTGAGCAGAGGAGGGCAAGCCCGCGAGAAGGGAAGGCCGCCAGGGAGCGCGATGAGGCGGAAAGAAAAAGAACAGAAAAAAATCAGGACTTTGAAAAAGAGTTTTAACATAGCGAAGAGCGCGATGCTCGTGTTGGGATTGGCTGCGTGCAGCGCAGCCTGCTCAAAGTATGAAGTCAGCACGGCGCAGGAGAGCCGCGACGCCGCGATTTCCTTCACCGTCGCACCGCTCACCAAGGCTGGCGACACCAAGACGTTCAGCACCGGCAACAAGTTCCAGACCTACGCCTGGTACAGCGCAAACGAGTTTAATTACACCGCTGGCGAAGAGTTCGTTCCGGCCTCGACCGTCAGCTACAGCGGCGGCAGCTGGAATACTGCGACGACCTACTTCTGGCCTAAGGACGGCGGCTACCTGTCGTTCTTCTCCTGGTCGCTGAACAGCAGCAGCCTCGCTTTCAGCAGCGGCAACCCTTCCGTCACATTCTCCGTGACCGAAGGCGTGAAGGTCGAGAACTTCTCCAGCGAGTTCAATGACGACTTTATGGTCGCTGACCCGGCGCTCAATATGCAGGCCAACCTCAAGACCTACGACAATCTCGGCGTGCCTACGCTCTTCCGCCACAAGACTTCGCAGATCGCCTTCAAGGTCAAGACCGCGAAGGACTACTCCGACAAGACCTACACCCTGACGGGCATCAAATTCCAGAACGTCTCTACCACAGGCACTTACACCCAGGGCAAGAACTCGACCAGCTCCGAGTCCTGGACAGCGAAGGAGAGCAGCAGAACCATTACGCACTACTCAGGCGGACTCGTATTCGACGACACTGCAGTGGACGTTCCGTCCAATGCGGGCACATATCTCTTCATTCCTCAGACCTTCAAGTCCGGAGACAACAAGACGGTGACCGTCACCTATACGGTAAAGTCAGGCTCCAACACCTCGACCAAGAGCGCGACTCTTGACGTGAACACTATTCTCGGAGGAAACGCGTCAGTGGCTACCGCTTTCGAGAAAGGCAAGATCTACACCATCACCCTGATCTTCTCCGGCAGCGAGATTCTCTGGAATCCTCAGGTACAGGATTGGACAGATCCTGAAAAGAATGTTACAGTAGGATAGAACAGTACAGTTTAGAATAATATTAACAATTGAAAACAAGTTAGGTACAAGTAAAAATTATGAAAAAATGCATTTACATTCTTGCAGCTGCTCTGGCAGTGGCAGCCTGCGCTCAGAATGAAGAAGTGAACGTCGTAATGCCGGAAGAGGCACAGACGCCGATTTTCTTCGAGACTGCCCCTATAACCAAGGCTTACACCAAGTTCGACAGCACGTTTGTATTCAACTCCGCAGCCTGGCATCTTGTTGCCGGCAAGGAATGGAAAAAAGATTTCGAGAGCGGTACCAATTATATTCCGGAATCTATGGTGTCCTATACAACCGATAAGGTATGGAGAACAGAGAAGCCTTACTATTGGACCAAGGACGGAAGCTCCCTCACTTTCTATTCCTGGTCACTGAACAAGGCCGACCTGAAATTCGTGGATACGAACACCAAGGCTGAAATCCTTCAGACTGAAGGTGTTGTGGTTTCTGACTTCAATATCGTCAAGGACAGCGCTACCGATTTCATCGTGGCTGTTCCTGCCGAGAACAGAACGGCGAACGTAACGACTTATTATACTCCGGGCGTTCCTACGCTTTTCCAGCATATGCTTTCCAAGCTGACTGTAAAAGCTGTGACGGACGAAGACTATTCGGATTATAAGACCATTACCATCAAGAATATCACCGTCAGGAACGTAGCAAGCAAGGCCGATTTCCAGGAGTGTCAGAAGAATGCTACTTCCCAGTGGGAGGTCATCAACAGATGGACTGTTAAGCAGGGTGAGACTTATGATCCTACGATCTTCGACGGCGAGCAGGTTGTTACTGACCAGACAACTACCATCAGCGGCGGACTTTTCATCCCTCAGGAATTCACAGAGGATCAGTATATGGAGATTACCTATGAGGTATACGACATTTACAGCGGGATTACCGAGACGGTCACCGTCAGGATTCCTATGAGTGAAATTTCATCGAAAACATCTACAGACGGCGAATTCGTACCTGGTACCGAATATACCGTAAATCTTCACTTCACCTTCGACCTCATCTACTGGGATCCTGCAGTTGAAGACTGGGAGGTTAAGGGAGTTAATATTGGTGAGTAATATCTTCTGAATCTGCATCATAGCAGATCGAACCCATACCCGGCGGCGGGTGAAACCGCCGCCGGGAACCAAAAGCCCGAGGCGGAGCCGGACAGGCGAGCCGGGCACAAAAACAATTAACGACAGAATGAACAGAACAGGAATCATATTTACGTTGGGGCTGGTCGCGCTTAGCGCCTGCACCACAGAAAAATTAACTCCGGACGATCAGGTGACAAGGCATCAGATTCAGTTCACCGTTTCGCCGATAAAGAGTTCTGCGACCAGAGCCGCCACTTTCTCCGCTTTCGACAAGAACCGGACCTTCGGCACATCCGCATATCTGCTTTCTACGGGCAATTGGTCGGACAACCGTGCCGATGCTGACCTTACGGCCATTGCAAAAGAGGAGATTTCCTGTACGGACGGCATCTGGAAGGCTTGGAAATCCCAGAAGTCCTATTATTGGGGTGATTTCGACGGTTCGCTGACTTTCCTGTCCTGGAGTCCTTACGACCTGATAGATAAAGGCCTCAGCATCAATACCTCGAATAATTTCACCTACACCGGCTTTACAGTGACGAATACGCCAGGTTATGGCTATACCAAAAATCAGGACGGAACTTATACCGCCGATTCCAGCTTAGACCTGCTTCTCGCCGAGTCCCCTGACTGCACCGAGGACAACTCGTCCACCGGAGTCCTGACCCAGTTCGTGCATCAGCTCTGCAACGTGAAGCTTTATGTTAAACTGGACAACGAACCGGCAGAGGGCGAGAAGTGGAGCGTCACCAAGGTGGCCCTTACTGACATCTATACCAAGGCCGACCTTCTGAAGGCTGCAGTTACCGGTGATAACAATGACGGTGTCTGGGGCAACCAGAGCGAGGCGAAGACCTACACCCGTGAGTTGGAAAATGCCATCGAACTGACCTATTCTGAAGATGCAACCGCTGAAACGGAAATCTTCCCTCAGACTCTTATGATTCCGCAGTCCGTGTTCTCTACATCCAGCCGCGTACCTAAGATCGAGATCACTGTCGTAATCACCAAGGCTGACAGTACTACCGAGACCAAGACACTTCAGGGCGTTCTCGCCTCCAGCGTCTACGCTACTCTCATCGCCTGGGAACCGGCCAAGAGCATAACGTACCACATCCATATAAGTACCAAGGACGAATGGATAGACTTTGACGCCTCATCCTATGACTGGACTTATATCGACAACACAGACATTAACATCGTAGGTTAAAAAGACAGAGAATGAAAGCCAATAACATCATATTTGCATTGGCCGTCCTGCTGACGGCAGGATGCCAGCAGACTCCTAAGGACGAGCCCTCAGGCGAGGACATCTCGTTCGGCATTGCGGTGTCGGGGGCGAGTGAGTCGACTCGCGCAGGCGTCTCGACAGCCTCGACGACCGCAACCCGTGCAGGCGCCGGCGGGGACCTCGTAACCAGCGTCGGGGAGCTTCAGGCGAAGTCGTTCGGCATCTTCGGCTACAAGTACGGGGATAATGCTAGCAACGCCGAGAATGTCTTCAGCACCACCGCTCCGCAGGAAGTTTACTACACTACCGAGAAGCTCTCAAAGACCGACGCCAACGGTAATGCTTATACCGTGGACGCGAACACCTGGACCTACGATGACAGACAGAAGTGGCAGAGGTCGATGCACTACAAGTTCAGAGCTTATTGGCCGTACACGGCCAATGTAAACAGAGCCTCGACTGCGAACTACCTCGCCGTTCAGTACCTGCAGAATGAGAACTACGACCTGATGGTGGCGTACTCGACGCGCTATCCGCTTACGGAAGGCGTCGGTCGTGTTCCGATGAAGTTCAAGCACGCTCTCGCCGGTCTGCGCTTCAAGTTCCGCTATAAGGTGGATGCCTCTCTCGTGAACATCTCGGATGCGGCTACGAGCCTTCATCTCAAGGGACTGATTCCGATGGGAACGCTTATTTACGGCAAGGTTCAGGACACAGATACTGACTCTACGCTCCGCTGGAGCACTTCTCCGAACAATTTCGACAGCACCTCAGAGCTTTTCAGCTGGACGGGCAGTGCGGAGTTCTCAGTCGGAGAGACAACCTCCGACAGTTTCCCTGCGACCGTCTTCGATGGCGACAATGTAGTGTTCGCGGTTCCCCAGACTCTCTCGTCTGCAAGCAACCTGACCACCTACGTCTATTTCACGACGGAAAACGGCAAAGATGCGGTTCAGAAAGTCGCTGTTCCGAAGACCGTGCTCGAAGCGGGCAAGATTTATACATTCACGCTCGTGGTGAACGGATCCAGCGTGACAGTTAATGTGGATATTGAGGATTGGACTGAGACTCAGGCCAATATGGACATATATTTTTAAGCGATGAAATCTTTTAGACACTCCATACTTTATTCGGCACTTCCGCTTCTGCTGCTCGCCGCCTCCTGTGACCTTCATAAGGAAGACCTTGCAGAGGAGGAGGGGATTGGCAGCGTTGTGGTGAACATTTCAAGTCCTGACGGCTTGGAAACGCGTCATCAGAGCGGTGAAGGATCGCCTGCAAGCGACGGCGGTAAAATGAAGACGCTTCGCGTCTGGTTCATTGAAAAGACCAGCGGCACGATTCTCGACCGCAAAGATCTTACTCTGAATGATGCCGCCACGGCGACAGTGAAATTCGAGGGGATTGCCAGAGGTAGTTATTATCTCTGCGCGCTTTCGAATTATACGGGGCTGGATTCGTATGTCAAGTACGAGGACAGTGTCGGTGATAGCTCCAAGAAAGGTAGCATCGATGATAACTTTAAGAACGCTCTGATTGAGGCGGCAGCCACCACCACTACTACTACTACTACTACTACTACTACTACGCTCGAGGACGGCCAGGCTCCTTATTTCAATGACGAGACCGGGCTGCCGGCGTCCTATATCAAGGAAATCAGCGTGGCTGCGGGTAAGAATACGGTGGATGCAAGCCTGAAGAGATGTGTGGGACGTCTGACTATAGACCTGCGTAACAACCTCTCTGATTATGAACTGTTTGTACATAGTCTGAATCTCAGCGCGAATAACCGTACCCAGGGTTATCTTTTCCCTAGACTCAATGCTGCGTCTTCCATTCCGGCAAGTTCCTCTATGGTGACTTTCCCTGATCTGACTTCTCTCGTTCAAGTGCCGCCGACAAAAGAAATCGAAGTATATGACTATTACCTTTTCGAGACGAATCCGGGCACTGCGCTTACGATCAATATGCTTGCGGCGCTGTATCCTAAGGATACTCCGGCAAGTTCGGTGAAGGTAAGTTCGAGGTTTGAGGATTTGACTGAAATCGGAGGTAACACTTCGGTTATCGGAACTTCGTTCAACTATCTGATTCGTTCTGCGTCTTCTCCGAATTATTATCTGGGTGTAAACAGTAGTACTTATTATTCACTTACGATGACTGAATTTTCTTCTGACGATAATATCAAAAATAATTTGAATAATTATCTTTGGAAATTCACTAGTACCACCGGCAATTCCACAACGGTTCAGAATGTCGGAACTGGACAATATCTGACCATCGGTTCATCTTCCGCTTCGGTGTCAAGTACTTCCAGCGAAATAATCACCAAGGAAAGTACACAGTACGGAGTACGCTTTACATCGGGGAACTATAATTTGTCATATAACGGCAGTAGCATTTCCGTTACTGAAGATATTCAGAACAATAAGGAGGTTCTCTGGTATGTACGCCCTGTCCGCAGTGGTGATACCAGTAAGCTTAAATACTATTTCGATACTTCCGGCGTGAAGCCGACCGTAGAGCTTGCCCGCGGCTATCACGAAATCAAATATCTCGATGTTTACGGCGCTCCTCAGCCGCTTACCAAGATAGACCGCAACGAGCACGTTACACTGCACGTGAACCTGTTCTACAACGCCGAACTCGGACAGTTCGATTTCAAAGTTGCGGAATGGGATGATGCCGGAAACAGAGAAACGACCTTTGATTAATTGCCTTAAGACTGATTGTGATGAAAAAAAATACGCTTAAACACATATTTGCATTGGCCGCAGGCCTTATGATCGCGCTCGGCTGCGTGGAGGAACCTGTGCCGGTAGAGACTCCTGCCGCTTCGGGCGAGGAGTGCATTCTCACCTTCAATTTCGGTCATTCGGAGCCGATAGAGGTACAGACGCGCTCCGAGGTTGCCCATAAGTACGAGTCGCAGGTGCACAACTTCTATCTTTTCGTGTTCGACAAGGACGGCAACAAGGTCTTCGGCAAGTATTTCGATTCGGAGACGCTCTGCTCTTCAATCGATGAATTGACGTCGAACTACGACAATTGCTGGTACGTGGACAACGCTACGTCAAATGACTCTTCTTCTGCCGATTACAAGACGACGGGAACCGTGCGTATGAAGGTTTCGTCGGGCGAAGGTATGAAGATTTATATGCTCGCGAACGCGGATGCGGATATGGTGAAGGTTTCTTCGGATCTGCTTTCTTCGACTATCGGAAACGAGAAGGATCTTCTGAATTTCAATGTCTACATGAATCAGACGACCGTGGAGCGAAACGGATATTTCCCTATGTCCGGTGTTATTACGGGAGTGTCGATTACCGGCAGTACCGACGGCACGACGACGAGTGTTTCTACGATTACCGATAAGAAACTGGAGCTCAAGAGAATAGATGCGAAGGTCAAGTTCATTTTCAAGACCGGTACGCGTCCTGACGAAAAAGGACAGGTAATTTCTAAGTTCGAGCCGATTTCCTGGCAGGTATTGAACGTGCCTAGAACTACTTATGCGATGGGATATGCTGAGAGGGGAGTGACTGATGCGACGAGCGGTAAGGATATAGTTTCTGTGGATCCTACCACGCCTTATTCCCAGTATTCTAAGTATGCGGCTGATTTCTTTGATTCTGATCCTCTTACTTTCGAAGACTATACTTCTTCCACCGAGAGCGGGTTCACGTTCTATATGATGGAGAACCGTCAGACTCCTAAGAAGAATGCCGGTAATTATCAGGACCGCAGTCTGCGCAAGAAGATTTCGAGCGGAGTCAATGCCCAGATGAATGAGGAGTGCACTGTGAATTATGTGGTGAACGGAAAGTCTTATGAGAGGACTATGAGGTGCTTTGAGTATGCGAATGACTTCTCTACCTATGTGCTTGTCAGAGGCCACGTTACGATGGGGCTTGAGAATGATGCCGCCGGATCTACGCTCGGAGCGGATGTTAATTATATCATCCATCTGGGGAACTGGAATTCCACGATCAGTGATACTTATGGTAATGATAAATATACTAATATCGATGACTACAATACCATCAGAAACACTTCCTACACCTACACTGTGACCGTGAATTCGGTGAACAATATCCGTGTGGAGGTGGAGAGCAGCAATCCTGAGACCGGTGAAGCGACAGTTATCGAGAATCAGCCGGGCGCTTACGGCGATGTGACCATCGCGAAGGAGGAGATTGCCCTGTGCGATGCGCATTATGTTTCTAAGACGCTGGATTTCAAGTTGAAGAATTTCTTCGAGGGCGGAAATATCACTGAAGAACACAAGATTACCGACCAGCTGACCTGGAACATCAAGACTCCGTTTGCGGAGGGCGAACCTCGTATCGAGGGCGATATCGACATTACAGAAGGCCTGGATTACAAGTGGGTTCATTTCCGTCTGAATAAGAAGAATGACGACGGCACCTATTCCTCCGCGAGACGTAAGTACGTGGACCGCGAGTTCGCGACTTCTACTACGAAGCGCTCCGCTTCTCAGAATGCCGAGGGTGATGGCACCGATGGTCTTGCCGGCTATCACAATGACGGTATTATGGACGTGGAGCATCTGGTGAATTACATCAAGGAACAGGTGGATTTGTATCTTGACCCTAACACACGTAGTGCGTGCGATTTCGATTCGACTTCCGATGCTGACGGCGGTCCGAAGATCAGTGTGACGGTGTTTGTGGACGAGTATTACTATGACAAGAATCCTCTGACGGGTGAGTCCGATCCGACGCTCTGGAAGAAGTTCGTGAATGCGGACGACCGCTACCTGCACATCCTCTGCGACTCGAAGAAGAGCAAGGATATGGAGTCCAGCGCCACCGGTTCCGTAGTCACCATCCAGCAGCACGCCATCCAGTGCATCTACAACACGGACGAGTCCAATACCGGCCTCACCACCGCCTGGGGTGTGGAGTATACTGATGAGTTCGAGAAGGGGCTGCAGGAAATGAACAGCGACGGCAAATATACCAAGTCACCATACTGTTCATCGACAGATAAAGCAATATCTGTAAATCGTGGTAACAGTGATCAGTATAACGGATTGATTAATACTGCAAAAGAATGGGGGCTTTGCAATGCCAGCAGTACCTCGTTCAATACCGGTAAGTCTTGGGGAACTTATATGGCTCTTGAAGTCAATAATGAAACACCCCAGTTGAATGACGATTATCGTTATCTGCGCTACTCCTGTATGACACGTAATCGTGACAATAACGGCAACGGTGTGATCGATCGCGAAGAGGTTCGCTGGTATATGGCATCAGTTCAGCAGCTTATCGGTCTGTTCGTAGGTAAGAATCTTTTGACCAAATCCACTCAGCTTTATAACAGGTCTCCTGAAGATAAGGCGGAATCTGACCTTGCCTATTGGCAGCAGCACGTCGTTTCCAGCACAAACTTTAAAAACAATAGTAATAATCCGACCATCATTTGGGCAGAAGAGGGCATTTCCACAAGTGAGAATAATCCGGAGTGGAACAAAGTTTCTGATTATGAAACGGTTCGTTGCGTCAGAAATCTGGGGTATCTGGACGGCAAGTCAGATGAGTCTTATGGGTTGGATAAAACTCCGCAGAATTACATCACTACGACAACGACTTCGGATGGCGTTATTTACGATGCTGCTAATCTGAATACAGCAGCTACACGCTATTACACTTCAAAAGAACTTCCTTTCCATAGCGAAACGGATATCGAAAATATGGTGTACAGAAAATTCGAGATGCATTCAGAATTGCATAGTTTGTCATCTTCAGTTTATTTTCAGGGTTTTAACGATACAGTGGAAGAGGCTATAGCGAAGGGCAATTCACTTTGCCCTGACGGCTACAGAATCCCTAATCAGGTGGAACTTGCTGTAGGAGTTTATTTCGGAGACCAAACCTCATACGCCTTCAGCCGTACTTATTTTTCTTTCGGTCCTATTGGAACGAAAGATGTAAAGGAGGAAAATAAAACTAAATACGGTTTTCAGTGCCAGGGTAATATAAACGTGGATCATGACAATGGCTTATTTGCCACCTATCGTTGTGTCCGCGACATCCGCGTGGACGACTAGCGTCAGAACATTCATCGATAAAAATGCGGTCCCTACCCAATCAGGGCCCGCATTTTTATTTTAAAAGGAAAAGGTCGGGCCGTAAGCCGGTTTCTGTTTTTAAATCTGCCATTTATCTTCGCA
>CAVCSJ010000036.1:0-16264 GCA_963604895.1 bacterium | reverse complement strand
TACGTCACTTCGCCTATGAGCGTCAAGGGAGGCATCGTCTATGGTATCGGAATCGGACTTCTCACTATGCTTATCCGCTACTTCGGCTCATATCCTGAGGGAATGTCCTTCGCGATTCTGCTTATGAACATCACGGTTCCGCTTCTGAACAGAGCGTTCCATCAGAAAAAATTCGGGAGGGCATAAATTATGGCAGCTAAATCTACATTGAAGAATATGGCCCTGTGCCTTACGCTGGTCTGCCTCTTCAGCTCCGCTATTCTGGCAGGCGTGTATGCCGTGACCTATGAACCTATCCGGCAGGCCGCAGTGAAGGCTCTGCAGGAGTCCATCGGCAAGGTTCTCCCTGAGGGAGGCAGTGTCTCGGACGCCCAGAAGGCTTCTTTCGAAGGTCAGGAATACGAATATTACGTCAGCGAGGTGGACGGAGCTCCTCAGGCTTATGCGGTCACTTCGACGGTGAACGGTTTCGGCGGCGCGCTGAAGCTTATGGTCGGCGTGCTTCCTGACGGAACTGTCTGCAACACAGCGGTTCTCGAGTGCAACGAGACTCCTGGTCTGGGCGCTAAATGCCAGACCGACGAGGCCTTCATCTCACAGTTCCGCGGATTCAACGGCAATCTCGCCGTCAGCAAGGACGGTGGAGACATCGACGGCATTACCGCTTCCACCATCACCTCGCGCGCCTACACCAAGGCCGTGCGCAATGCGGTGGAACTTGTAAAATCTTTCAACAATTCAGAGGAGGAGTAAGAGACTATGGCAAACAAGCTTTCTTTGATAACAAAGGGATTCATCAAGGATAATCCTACATTCTCGCTCGTTCTGGGTATGTGTCCTACCCTGGCCACCACCACTTCGGCGATGAACGGTCTGGAGATGGGACTCGCGACTCTCTTCGTCCTGGTACTTTCGAATATGGCGATTTCACTTCTCGCCCCGCTGGTTCCGGACAAGGTGCACATCCCTGTATATATCGTCGTCATCGCAGCCTTCGTGACTGTGCTTCAGCTGCTTATGCAGGCTTACGTTCCTGCGGTATACTCCACCCTCGGTCTGTTCATTCCGCTTATCGTTGTGAACTGTATCGTGCTCGGACGCGCTGAGGCTTATGCCAATTCGCACGGAGTAGTGGACAGCGCGCTTGACGGCCTGGGAATCGGCATCGGCTTCACGATGTCGCTGACCACCATCGGCATCATCCGCGAGATCCTCGGAAGCGGCTCCATCTTCGGATGGAAATTCATCGCCGGTGACGGTATTCTCGCCTTCGTGATGGCTCCTGGCGCCTTCCTGGTACTGGGCTATCTGATGGTTCTGTTCAACAAATATCTGAAAAAGTAGTCGGGAGGATAGAATATGGAATACATACTTATCATCATATCAGCGATTTTCATCAATAACGTCCTGCTGGCGCAGTTCCTCGGAATCTGTCCGTTCCTGGGCGTTTCGAACAAGCTTTCCACCGCCATCGGTATGTCAGGAGCCGTCTGCTTCGTCATCACCCTTTCGACAGTGGTAACCTATCTGCTGAACCAGTACCTTCTGATACCTCTGAACCTGACCTTCCTGCAGACCATTTCCTTCATCCTGGTCATCGCGGCCCTCGTTCAGATGGTGGAGATCATTCTCAAGAAAATCAGCCCGTCGCTCTATCAGGCTCTCGGAATCTTCCTTCCTCTGATCACTACGAACTGCGCCGTTCTCGGTGTAGCTATCACAGTGGTTACCAAGGAGTTCAGCTTCGGCGGCGAGGCAGCTCACCTTCTGAACCTCGGAGAGAGCGTGGTTTATGCCCTGGCTACTTCCCTTGGTTATGGTCTTGCGATGATTCTCTTCGCCGGTCTGCGTGAGCATCTGGCATTGTGCGATGTTCCGAAGTCCTTCAAGGGTCTTCCTATCGCGCTCATCACCGTGAGCATTATGGCGATGGCCTTCCTGGGATTCTCCGGTATGGTATAATAGATATGAGCATCTTTCTGCTCTATATTCATTTTTTCATCAGTCGTGTACGCCCGGTACACTCCTTCTTCAAAAATGAATCTAGCCTCAGAAATCTTGCTCATATCTAATTTCTTCTCATTGTTATTAAATCGATTAAGTATTAAGGTGTTATTTAGTATCTGTCGAATTACATACTCATAACACGAAACTGTCACCGATTCTTCCCCGAGAAATTATATATGTTTGAAATTATTCAGAAGAGTATGCTGACTCCCACCATCTGCAAAATGGTGGTTTCAGCTCCCCGACTGGCATCTGCCGCTATGCCGGGGCAATTCCTTATCATCAGGGCGGATGAGAAGGGTGAACGCATCCCGCTGACCATCAGCGACTATGACCGCAAGGAGGGTACGGTTACCATCGTTACCCAAATCATAGGAGCATCCACGAAGAAGATCTGTTCGATGGAGGTGGGGGAGCGCTTCGCCGACGTGGTCGGACCTCTCGGAAACGCTTCGGAATTCATCTCGATGACTCCTGAAAAGCTTGCGCAGGTGCGCGTAGTCTTCATTGCCGGCGGAGTCGGCACAGCGCCTGTCTATCCGCAGGCCAAGTGGCTGCACGCCCACGGAGTCCCGGTAGATGTCATCGTCGGAGCCAAGAACCGCGACCTGCTCATCTACAAGGAGGATATGGCCGCCGTCTGCGACCATCTTTACATCTGTACGGATGACGGCAGCGAGGGCTTCCACGGTATGGGTACCGGAATGCTCGAGAAACTCGTAGCGGAAGGTCACCAGTACACGAACGCCGTGGCCATCGGACCTATGATAATGATGAAATTCGCCACTCTGACCTGCCGCAAGCTCGGTCTCCCTGTCATCGTCAGCCTTAACACCCTTATGGTGGACGGTACGGGAATGTGCGGCGCCTGCCGCGTGAGCGTGGGCGGAAAGACCCGTTTCGCCTGCGTGGACGGACCGGAATTCGACGGATACGAAGTGGATTTCGACGAGGCTATGCGTCGTCAGGGACAGTACAAGACAGAAGAGAAGGAGGCTCTGGAAAATTATGGCAAATAGAATCCCGAGAGTGCCTGTCCGTGAACAGGACCCGAAAGTACGCGCCACCAATTTCGAAGAGGTGTGCTACGGATACAACCGTGAAGAAGCGATGCTCGAAGCCTCCCGCTGTCTGCATTGCAAGAATCCGCGCTGCGTGGGCGCCTGCCCTGTAAACATCAAGATTCCTGACTTCATCGCTGAGGTCGTCAAGGGCGATATCGCCGAGGCTGCCTGCATCCTGTCCCAGGATTCCTCGCTCCCGGCCATCTGCGGCCGCGTATGTCCGCAGGAGAGCCAGTGCGAGGGCAGCTGTGTGCTCGGAGTGAAGGGCGAGAGCGTGGCCATCGGCAAGCTCGAGCGTTTCGTCGCCGACTATGCTCACTCAGAGGGCAAGGAAGTCTTCAGGCAGAAGATGGCTGCTACGGAATACCCTGTAAACCAGGGGCATAAAGTGGCTGTCATCGGTTCCGGTCCTGCCGGACTCGCCTGCGCCGCCGACCTCGCCAAATGGGGTTACGATGTGACCATCTTCGAGGCTCTGCACAAGGCCGGAGGCGTGCTGGAATACGGTATCCCTGAGTTCCGTCTCCCGAAGGATACGGTCGTGAAGTCCGAAATCGAGGATGTGAAGGCGCTCGGCGTGAAGATCGAGCTGGACGTAATCGTCGGCAAGACAGTCACCATCGACTCTCTGATGGACAATGAGGGCTACGATGCCGTGTTCATCGGTACAGGAGCCGGCCTGCCTCGCTTTATGGGCATTCCGGGCGAGAATCTCTGCGGCGTATTCTCCGCCAATGAATTCCTCACCCGCAACAATCTTATGAAGGCTTTCCGCAGCGATTACCTCACTCCTATCCACACCGGAGAGAAGGTGATCGTGGTAGGCGGCGGCAATGTGGCTATGGATGCGGCCCGCACGGCCCTGCGCCTCGGTGCACATACCACCATCGTATACCGCCGTACCGAGGTCGAACTCCCGGCCCGCCGTGAGGAAGTTCATCACGCGCACGAGGAAGGCGTTAATTTCGAGATGCTTACGAACCCTGTGGAGATTCTCTCCGATGAGAAGGGCTGGGTAAGGGCTGTGAAATGCATCCGCCAGGAGCTCGGCGAGCCGGACGCCAGCGGAAGACGCTCTCCGATTCCTATCGAGGGCTCCGAGTTCGAAATCCCTGCCGACACCGTGATAATGGCCCTCGGTACCTCGCCAAATCCTCTCATCTCCCGCACCACCGCAGGCCTCGAGACCACCCGTAAGGGCTGTCTGGTAGCCGATGAGGAGGGTGCGACCACCCGCAAGGGCGTGTTCGCGGGCGGAGACGCCGTCACAGGTGCCGCCACCGTGATTCTCGCGATGGGAGCCGGCCGCAAGGCGGCCAAGGCCATCGATGAATATCTGAAATCATTATGATACTTAAAGACATCATAGCAAGGCTTGAGCAGTATGCGCCGCTCGCATTTCAGGACGGATTCGACAATTCCGGCCTTCAGGTCGGTGACCCGTCGCAGGAAGTGGGGGCGGCCCTGCTTTGCCTTGATGTAACTGAAGCCATTGTAGACGAGGCGATTGCAAATCATTGCGAACTCATAGTCTCCCATCATCCGCTTCTTTTCCATCCGCTCAAGCACGTCACTCCCGCCACCTATCAGGAGCGGTGCGTGGTGAAGGCCATCCGTAACGGAATCTCCATCTATTCGGCCCACACCTCCCTGGACAACGCCCCGGGCGGAGTGAACTATAAGATAGCCGAAATCATCGGAATGACAGGCCTGGATTGGCTGGAAGCCAAACCGGACGGCGGAGGCTCAGGACTCATCGGAAATCTGCCTCAGCCGGTGGATGCGGAGGAGTTCATCCGAAGCCTCAAGAAGGCCTTCGGCGTGCAGTCCATAATGTACAGCGAGGCGGCAGGCCGCAGCATCGCGCGCGTAGCCCTCTGCGGAGGCGCCGGCTCCTTCCTTATGGACAAGGCCGCCGCGATGGGCGCCGACTGCTTCATCACCGGAGAGATAGCATACCACGGCTTCTTTGGACGCGAAGCGGCCGGAGAAATGGTCGTCGTGGCGCTCGGACATTATCAGAGCGAGCAGTACACCATCGACCTGCTCGGTCAGATACTCGGCGACCTCCCGTTGAGGCTCACCAAGACGTCGATAGATACCAACCCTATTCACTACGAGTAAGTTATGGAAAACCACGTCATCATAATGGCCGGCGGCATCGGAAGCCGCTTCTGGCCGATGAGCACACCCGACCATCCGAAGCAGTTCCTCGACGTGCTGGGCTTCGGCCGCACACTGATACAGATGACCGTGGACCGCTTTCTGCCGATCTGCCCGATCGAGCGCATCTGGGTGGTGACTTCCGAAGCCTACCGCGATATGGTGCGCGAGCAGCTGCCGGAGCTCCCGCAGGAGAACATTCTTCTCGAGCCGGTAGCCCGCAACACGGCCCCGTGCATCGCTTACGCCTGCTGGAAGATCCGGGCCGCGCATCCCGCGGCCAATGTAGTGGTGGCTCCGGCGGATGCTCTGGTGCTGGACAGCGAGGAGTACCGCAGAGTGATATCCAAAGCCCTGGATTTTACCGCAAGCAGCTCAGCCATAGTTACTTTGGGTATCAAACCTTCCCGTCCTGAAACCGGCTACGGCTACATTGACGCGGAAGGGGAGGGCGAGATACGCCACGTCAGGGCTTTCCGCGAGAAGCCTTCCCGCGAAGTGGCACAGCAGTATTTCGAGGCTGGTCATTACCTCTGGAACGCAGGAATTTTCGTGTGGAATATCGGCACGATCACTTCCGCGCTTCGCGCTCACGCGCCTCAGATAGCCTCGATTATGGATGAAATGGCCCCGTCTTTCTATACGGAAAAGGAAAGCGGAGAGGTAAGACGGCTCTTCCCGCTCTGCGAGAAGATATCCATCGACTACGCGGTGATGGAGAAGTCCGCCGACGTCTACACCATCCCGTCCGATTTCGGCTGGAGCGACCTTGGGACCTGGGGGTCTCTGGGCGCCAATTCCGAAAGGGACGCCGCGGGTAACGCTGTGGTGGGCCCGGATGTGAAACTCTATGACTGCGAGGGCTGTGTGGTCCGTGTGACTTCGCTGAATAAAGTGGTCCTGGAGGGTCTGAAAGACTATATTGTAGCCGAAAAGGACGGTACCCTTATGGTCTGCCGCCTTTCGGAGGAACAGAGAATAAAAGATTTTTAAATTATGAAAATAGCAGTAGCAGGAACAGGATATGTGGGCCTGAGCATCGCAACGCTCCTTGCCCAGCACAACAAGGTCACGGCAGTGGACGTGATCCCCGAGAAAGTGGACAAGATTAACGCCCGCATCTCGCCGATACAGGACGACTACATCGAAAAGTATCTGGCTGAAAAGGACTTGGACCTCACCGCGACTCTCGACGGAGAGGCCGCCTACAGGGATGCCGACTTCGTGGTCATCGCCGCTCCTACAAACTACGACAGCCAGAAGAATTTCTTCGACACTTCCCACGTGGAGGAGGTCATCTCTCTGGTACTGAAAGTGAACAAGAAGGCTACTATGGTCATAAAGTCCACTGTGCCTGTGGGTTACACTGCAGGAGTGCGCAAGCAGTTCTCCTATGTCAGAGTCCTTCCGGACGGAAGCGAAGAAACGGTGGAGCCGCGCATCATCTTCTCGCCGGAATTCCTCCGCGAGAGCAAGGCTCTCTACGACAATCTCTATCCGTCCCGCATCATCGTGGGTCGCCCGGCAGACAGTCCTGAAATGGACGAGTCCGCCCGAATCTTTGCCTCCCTGCTTCAGGAGGGCGCCATAAAGGAGAACATCGACACTCTCTTTATGGGACTCACCGAGGCCGAGGCCGTGAAACTCTTCGCGAACACCTATCTGGCCCTTCGCGTGAGCTTCTTCAATGAACTCGACACCTACGCTGAAATCAAGGGCCTGGACACCGCCGAAATCATTAACGGAGTCTGCCTCGACCCGCGCATCGGCACGCATTACAACAATCCTTCCTTCGGTTACGGCGGCTATTGCCTCCCGAAGGACACCAAGCAGCTGCTCGCGAACTACGCCGACGTGCCCGAGAATCTCATCGAGGCCATCGTGGAGAGCAACCGCACCCGCAAGGATTTCATCGCGGACCGCGTGCTGGAGAAAGCCGGTTACTACACCGCATCCAGCGCCTTCGATTCCACCCGTGAAAAGCCGGTCACCGTCGGCGTATACCGCCTCACGATGAAGTCGAATTCGGACAATTTCCGCCAGAGCTCCATCCAGGGCGTAATGAAGCGCATCAAGGCCAAGGGCGCGAAAGTGCTTGTGTATGAGCCGACTCTCGAGGCCGGAAGCACCTTCTTCGGCTCCGAAGTCGTGGGCGGCCTTGACGAATTCAAACGCAGGTGCGATGCCATCATCGCGAACCGCTACGACCCGTCGCTCGATGACGTGAAGGCGAAAGTCTACACCCGAGACATCTTCCGCAGAGACTAGATATTTTAATTGGCCGGAGCGCGACCGCTCCGGCCAATCTAAACTTGCTCCTTATGCCGAGACAACGAATTCCGATGCTTGCCGAGCTTCCGGCGCCAGAAACGCTTGATCTTCAGGGACTCGTGCGGGATTTCCGCGCGGGGGCTCTCGATATGCTCTGCGTGCTCGGACCGACCGCGTCGGGAAAGACGCGTTATGCGGTGGGGCTTGCGCGGCAGCTGGCCGCCCTGGACGGCTCGCTCGCGCCTGAGATCATTTCCGCCGACTCGCGCCAGGTCTATATCGGAATGGATATCGGAACTGGGAAGGATCTCTCTGAATACGAAGAGATTCCGCATCATCTGCTGGACATCCTTCCTGCGGGGGAGAAGTACAACGTCTACCGCTATCAGAAGGATTTCGCGGCGGCGTACGCATCAGTCCGTTCGCGCGGGCATCTGCCTATACTTTGCGGAGGCACAGGACTTTATATCGAAGCCGCTGCCTGCGGATATGATTTCCACAAGCAGGAGCCTCAGATTCCGCTCTCTGCGCTCCCGCGGCATACCTTCTTCATCGGCACCCTCGTGGACCGCGACACCCGAAACGCCCGCATTGACGCCCGCCTGGACGCGCGTCTGCAGGAAGGGATGGTCGACGAAGTGCGCGGTCTGCTTGAAAAAGGAATCAAGCCCGAGGACCTTATATGGTACGGGCTTGAATATAAATTTGTTACTCAATACCTTGTCGGTGAATTGAGTTATGATGAGATGCGCTTTCATCTCGCGAATGCCATCCACCAGTTCGCCAAACGGCAGATGACCTGGTTCCGCGGTATGGAGCGCAGTGGAATCGTTATCCACTGGGTTGAGACCTGACCGCTTCGTCTCAGTTTGTCATTTCGACAAGCTAAATGACCGCTAATCCCCTCCTTCGTCAGGAGCGTATTCCAGCAAATCTCCAGGCTGACAGTTGAGTGCCTTGCAGATGGCCGAAAGCGTCGTGAAGCGAATGGCCTTCGCCTTGCCTGTCTTCAGAATCGACAGATTGGCAGGAGCAATCCCCACTTTCTCCGCCAGCTCGCCGGATGACATTTTCCGGCGTGCCAGCATAACATCCACATTTACAATTATCGCCATAGGAGACTACTTTTCCTCTGTGTCAGCCTTCTGCTCTTCGGCAGACTCCTTGCCCTTCAGATAGGAAGGAAGCTCCATTCCGGCCATCTTAAACAGTTCGTCAAGCGGTGGAACGCTCTTCATCATACCGGAGATGAAATTCGAAGTGGCAGTCTTGCCGTCGGCGGAATTGCCTCCGTCCCAGACAGTTACCTTGTCTATCTTTATTCCCTTCACGGCCTCTACCTGAGTCTTTACAAGCTCCGGCAGCTTCTCGGTGATGAGCATTGTGATGGCCTCCTTGGCGTCGCCGCCGGCAGCCTCCACGAGTTTGCCGAAACCTTCTGCCTGCTTGGCGAGGATCTCGAGGGAACCGCGGGCCTGGGCGTCCATCTTCATAAAGATGGCGTCAGCCTCACCCTTTGCGGTGCGGCGCATCTTCTCGGCCTCAGCCTCGGCCTCGATAATGGCCTTCTCCTTCTCGATCTGGGCGGCAACCACGATGTTGGCCTCCTGTGTGGCCTTTTCACGCTCGGCGCGGGCGACTTCGGCGTCACGCTCTGACTTGTAGGCCTCCTCGAGGGCCTTCGCAGCCTGGACCTTCTCGGCCGCTACGGCAAGTCTCTCGGCCTCGGCCTGCTTCTCGCGGCGCAGGGCGTCGGAGTTCGCGATGGCGATCTTCGAGTTGTTCTCACCCTCTACAGCCTTGGCATTGGCGTCAGCTGTACAGATACGTGTATCTCTTTGAGTCTCAGCGATTCTGATATCCTTGTCCCTGTCTGCCTCAGCCTTTCCGATCTCACCGAAACGGTTCTGCTCGGCAACGCTCTTCTTCGCGTCGTTGATGGCCTTGGCGGCTGCCTCCTTACCGAGAGCCTCGATGTAGCCGGACTCGTCGCGGATATCGGTCACGTTCACGTTGATGAGCTTCAGACCGATCTTGCGGAGCTCGGCCTCCACGTTCGTGCTGACGTTCGCGAGGAACTTGTCGCGGTCGGAGTTGATCTCCTCGATGTCCATCGTGGCGATCACCAGACGCAGCTGACCGAAGAGGATATCGGTGGCGATGTTACGGATATCGTCGATGGAGAGGCCCAGAAGGCGCTCCGCGGCATTGGTCATATTCTCAGGTTCGGTGGAGATACCTACCGTGAAGCGGCAAGGCACGTCCACGCGGATGTTCTGCTTGGAGAGGGCATTCGTAAGATTGCACTCGATGGAGATAGGGGTCAGGTCCAGGAAAGCATAGCTCTGGAATACAGGCCAGATGAAGGATGCTCCGCCGTGGATGCATCGGGCTGAAGAGATGGTGCCCTCGCGGTTGCGGCCGGTCTTTCCGTAGATGACCAGAATCTTGTCTGACGGGCAGCGCTTGTAGCGCTTGAGTATGGCGGTGAACGTTACGAACACCACGAAAACGATGACGATTATCAGATAAAGTTCCATAATATTAGATGATATAAGATTTTAATTCTTCGACAAGTAAAGTGCTGGGATTCAGTACTTCTATTACTTTTATAGGGGTTCCGGTGCTGATGGCGTCCCCGTCGGTGAGGGCGTTGTACTCGCGTACGGAGTTGTTTATGGTAATCTGGATCTTGCCCTCTCCGCTGCGTTCGGCCGGGATGGTCAGATAGACCGTGCCCTGGCAGCCCACTGCGGATTTATAGACATTGATGTTGCCGGACTGCTGCATAGTGCTGAGCCACTTGAAGAGGAACATCACCACTGCGACGAGCATCACGCCCACGATAAAGGCGATGATCAGGAGCAGAGCCGTGGAATCGATGCTGGAGCGCAGCAGGATGGCCGTCCAGCCGAAGCCCAGCAGGAAGTTCACGAGATTGCGGAAAGTATAGAGGTTCATACCCGGATTCCCGGCGTCGGCGGTGCTGACGTCTGCGGAAGGATCGAAATCTCCGTCCGGGAGGTCCAGGCCGCCATCACCTGCATCCGCGCCGATGAAGGTCAGGATGCTCTGTATTATGAATACGAGCGAGGCGGCAAGCGTGATGCTCCATAATATTTTCATCCCCGGAGCGAGGGCTATCCACCATTCAGATATCATAAGTCGTAATGTTTTCTGCAAAGAAAATAAAAATTTATCGAAAAACAATAAATATTTCATTTTAAATTTCTTTAAAAAATATATACCTTTGCACCCGTTCTCGGCGTGATATTTGCATCTCTCGGCCCGTTCCCCCGAAGTGTCCCGAGAGACGTTTTGAGGGAAGCGGGACAGAATTGCGGCGGAAGGAAAAACTATCGCGGCGATGAGATTTCGCGTTTTTGACAATGAGGTTATTTATATGATAAAGAAATCGGTTTCAGTTTCAGCCCTCGCGGCAGGGCTGCTCCTGATGTGCTGTCCTCTCGGCGCACAGGAGACAAGCACAGAGCAGCCGCAGCTCACTCTCACTGAAGAAAATTCCGGGCAGCAGACCTTGGTCCTGACTCTTGAGGACGCCCTGAAGATAGCGCTGAGCGAGAATGTTTCCGTAAAGGTTGCCGATATGGAAGTCGAAAGAGTCGGATACGCCCGCAAGGGTGCCTACGGCCAGCTTCTTCCTTCCATAGACGCTTCCGGTACCTACTCCCGCACCATCAAGAAACAGGTGATGTATATGGATTTCGATATGAGTTCTTTCGGCGGTGACACTTCAGGCGAATCATCATCCGAGACTTCCGGCACCGTCAGTGACACGTCAGCCGCATCCTCCAATGACGGTTTCGAGGTCGGCCGCTGGAACACCTACTCAGCCGGTATCAGTATGGCGATGCCTCTGATCAACGCCCAGCTCTGGGAGAACATCAAGATCACCGGACAGGATGTGGAACTCGCGGTCGAGAAGGCCCGTTCCTCCCGTATGGAGACCGTAACCCAGGTTAAGCAAGCCTATTACGGAGTGCTTCTCGCAAAGGAGGCCTTCGAGGTCTACAAGAGCGTGTACGAGAACGCACTGGCCAATTTCCAGCAGACCGAGAAGCGCTACAATGCGCAGAAGGCATCCGAACTCGAATACACCCGTGCCAAGTCCACCGTCCAGAACGCCATTCCGAATGTCTATGATTCAGAGAGTTCTGTAATCCTGGGCCTGTGGAGGCTCAAGGCCGTGATGGGCATCGACCTGGACAAGGAGATAGACGTCGCCGGTTCCCTCAAGGACTACAGCACAGAGATGTTCCGCGACATCCACGAGAACGATGACATTTCGCTCGAGGGCAATACCGACCTGCGCCAGCTTGCCATCCAGGCCGAGCAGCTCGCGTCCGCCATCCGCGTGAACAAATATGCATACCTGCCGACTCTCTCGCTCTCGTTCAGCTACAGCCTGAACGCGATGACGAACGACTTCAAGTTCGCCGACTACAAATGGTCGCCGTACTCCGCAGTCGGCCTGAGCCTCTCGATTCCTATATTCTCCGGCGGCCAGCGTCTCAACGCAGTCCGCCAATCCCAGAAGCAGTATGACGAACTTCTGCTTCAGAAGGTGAATTCCGAGCGCCAGATAAAGATCTCCATCCGCCAGTATCTGAACCAGATGGAGACCTATATGAAGAACTTCACTGCAGCCGAGGCCGGTGTGGAGACCGCTCAGAAGGCCTATGACATCGCCGCCAAGACCTATAATCTGGGCCGCAGCACCATCACCGAGCTCAATGACGCCCAGCTTGCACTTACCCAGGCTCAGCTCAGCAGCTCCCAGGCCATCTACAATTTCGTCGTGGCAAAGTCCAATCTCGAACAGACCCTCGGCTTCGACACTGAAGAGTCAGAACAAGAATAAAAGAAGAATAAAGATATATGAAAACCCTTACCAAGATCAGCGCAATGGCGCTCATCACATTGGCTGCAGCATCCTGCGGCAGCCGCCAGAGTGGAAAGACCTCTGAGACTGCAGCCGCAGCTGCGCCGGAGGAATTGACTAACGTCAGCGTCGCGCTCACACGCTTCGAGCAGGTGCCTCAGACGGAGGTGTACTCCGCCAATGTTCAGGCTTATGTAGTAAATAATGTGGCTCCGCAGGCAGTCGGCCGCATCAAGAAGATTAATGTCGAGATCGGCGACTTCGTTTCCAAGGGCCAGGTGCTCGCGGAGATGGACCAGTCGAATCTCGAGCAGACCAAACTGAAACTTGACAACGATGCCACGGAGCTCGCGCGTCTCAAGCAGCTCTATCAGGAAGGCGGTCTTTCGCAGTCCGACTACGAGGCATCCGAACTTGCGTACAATGTAAGCAAGTCCCAGTACGAGAATCTTCTCGAGAATACGGTGCTCAAGTCACCTGTAAGCGGTGTGGTTACCGCGCGCAACTATGACGTGGGCGATATGTATTCAGGATCCAGCCCTATCTATACCGTTCAGCAGATCACTCCGGTTAAGATTCTGGTCGGCGTTTCCGAGTCCGAGTACAGCAAGCTCAAGAAGGGCGACAGCGTGAAGGTTGAGGCCGAGGCTCTTCCGGGAAGAACTTTCACAGGCCGCGTGAACAGAATTTATCCTACCATTGATCCTACCACGCATACATTTACAGCTGAGGTGGTTGTGGACAACAGTGACCGCGCTCTCCGCCCGGGTATGTATGCCCGCGTGACCATCACATTCTCCGTGAATACCTCCATCGTCATTCCTGACGGCGCCGTTGTGAAGATGCAGGGCGCAGGCCAGAAATCAGTATTCGTGCTGAACGCGGATTCCACCGTGTCCAGCCGCGTGATCACTCTCGGACGTCATTTCGGCGAGAACGAGTATGAAGTTCTTTCAGGCCTCAATGAGGGTGAAACGGTAGTCTCCAGAGGACACACTGCCCTGAAGGACGGAGACAAGGTTAAAGTTTTGGAAAACTAAAGAAGAAGTATGAGCATTTATAGAAGTGCGGTGAACAAGCCCGTGACCACGGCCCTCATCTTTGTGGCCTGTATGGTCTTCGGTGTATTCTCGCTTGTCCAGACGCCTATCGCCCTCTATCCTGATTTCGATGCGAACGTCATTATGGTGATGTCCACGTATCAGGGTGCGAGCGCATCGGATATTGAAACCAATCTTACCAAGGTCCTGGAGAACTCCCTGAACGGAGTAAGCCACCTGAAGGACCTTACTTCCACATCCAAGGAGAACACCTCCCTGCTTACCCTCGAATTCGAATACGGAACAGATATAGAAGAGGCGACAAACGATGTCCGGGACAAACTGGATATGATCAGTTCGTCCCTGCCGGATGCGGCGACGAATCCGGTAATCTTCAAGTTCAGCGCCGACGATATGCCTATCCTTATCCTTTCGGCGACTGCAGAAGAGAGTCTTCCGGGCCTGGACAAGATCCTGGACGATAAGGTGACTACTCCTCTGGCCCGTGTATCCGGCGTGGGTACCGTTTCCGTATCGGGTGCTCCTACCCGCGAGATCAAGGTCTACTGCGATCCTAACAAGCTGCAGGCTTACGGACTTTCGATCAGCGGAATATCCAGCACCATCGCGGCCGAGAACCGCAATGTACCTTCCGGAAACATCGACATCGGTTCCAACAACTTCACCCTGCGCGTAGAGAAGGAGTTCAAGGACCCTTCCGAACTTCTGGACATCGTCCTGGGCTCATATAACGGCAGAGCGATTTATCTGCGCGATGTGGCTACCGTTGCTGACGGCAGCAAGGAGAAGGAGATGGAATCCTACACGAATGGTGCCCGTTCCGCCCAGATCGTCATCCAGAAGCAGACCGGCGCGAATACCGTGAACGTCATCAAGGGCGTGAAGAAGAAGCTTGAGGGAATCAAGCCTACGCTGCCTTCAGATATCGAAATCACGACCGTAGTCGATTCTTCATCGAACATCATCAACACTATCAACACCCTGAAGGAGACCATCATCATCACCTTCCTTCTCGTTATGCTGGTGGTATTCGTCTTCCTGGGAAGATGGAGGGCGACTTTCATCATCGTGCTGTCCATCCCTATCGCGCTGCTGGCTTCGCTCGCATACCTTTTCGCGACGGGCAACACCCTGAACATCATATCGATGTCCGCGCTTTCCATTGCCATCGGTATGGTTGTGGATGATGCCATCGTGGTGTTGGAGAATGTTTCCACGCACCTCGAGCACGGAGAGAAGCCTAAGGAGGCGGCCGTATACGCAACTTCCGAGGTGGCCATCTCCGTAATCGCATCCACCCTGACAATGCTCTGCGTATTCCTGCCACTGACTATGATGTCAGGTATGGCCGGAATTATGTTCAAGCAGCTCGGATGGATCGTCAGCATCATTATGATAGTGTCCACGACCGCGGCCCTTACCCTCGTGCCTATGCTCTGTTCACGCTGGCTCAAGGCAGGTCCGAAGACCGGAAAGCTCCACGTGCTGATATTCACCCCTATAAACAAGTTCCTGAACGCCATTTCCGAGGGCTATGCTAAGATCATCAACTGGTGCGCGACTCATCGCAAGACCGTCGTATTCTCAGCATTCGGCATCTTCGCTCTTACCTGCGTGATTTTCATCCCCGGTCTGAAGACCGAGTTCTTCCCGAGCGAGGATGACGGACGTCTTTCAGCCTCCATCGAGCTCCCTGCAGGTACAGGTCAGGAATACACGGGACAGATAGCTCACGAAATCTACGGCAAGATGGCAGATGCCATTCCTGAGATTGTGGAGTGCAGTTTTACCTATGGTCAGGCTGACTCCGACAATACTTTCGCAAGTATGCGTTCCAACGGTTCGAATGTCATCTCGATGAACATCAACCTCGGAAGTATGTCCACCCGAGACCGCAGCGCTTCCGAAATCGCCGATGTCATCCGCGGTATCTTCAAGCAGTATCCTGAGATCAAGAAGGCGATGGTTACTGAAGGCGGTATGAGTATGGGCGGCGCGACCAGCATCGATGTCGAGATCTACGGTTATGACTTCACCACTACCGACCGCGTGGCCAAGGAGATTCAGGAACAGATGCTCCAGTCTCCTGAGTACCGTCAGGTTACGGTCAGCCGTGATGAGTATACTCCTGAGTATCAGCTCGATCTGGACAGGACCAAGCTTGCTCTCAACGGTCTCAGTTCCACAACTGTAGGTAGCGCGTTCAGCGCGGCGATAAGCGGTTCTGTAGGTTCTTTCTACCGTGAAGACGGTGAAGAGTACAGCATCCGCGTCCGCTACTCTCCTGAGTATCGTACAAGTGTCGAGGACCTCGAGAACATCGTAGTCTACACCGCTTCCGGCAAGGCCGTGCGTATGAAGGAACTCGGCAATGTAGTCGAGTCCAGCGTGCCTCCTACCATCGAGCGCAAGGACCGTTCACGTATCATCACGGTTTCAGCCATTGCTTCCAGAGGCGTGGCTCTGAGCGAGGCCGTGGAGACTGCACAGACTATCATCAACAATACCAGGATTCCTACGGAACTCACCGCAGTCATCGCGGGAGACTATGAGGATCAGCAGGATATGTTCTCGGATATGATAATCCTGATCATTCTCATCATCCTCCTGGTATATATGGTTATGGCATCCCAGTTCGAGTCATTTATGAGCCCGTTCGTAATTATGTTCTCCGTTCCGTTCGCCGCCGTCGGCGTGCTCATCGGTCTCGGAGTCACCGGCACGGCTCTCGGTGTGATGGGTATGATCGGTATCATCATCCTTCTGGGTATCGTGGTGAAGAACGGTATCGTGCT
>CAVCSJ010000035.1:0-16634 GCA_963604895.1 bacterium | reverse complement strand
TGGGCTACTCCCCCGCCTTTATGGACTCCCTGCTCAGGAGTTTCGACTGGAGCATCCTGATGTCCGACAAGGTTCCCCGCGAATACATTTCGTACAGCAATGTGAAGTACAAGGAGAAGTTCGCGCTCTCCTTCCCATTCTCCATCACCCACGACCTTCATCTCGGAGCCGACGAGGACGGGACTCAGAACTCGCTCAGGGACAACATTATGCGCAGTCTTCCGTCCGGATACATCTTCGGACAGAATGTCTCGAACAAGTTCAGCAGCCTTTCAGTGGGCTATGAGGACAGGATGAATTTCCTCGACCTCCCGATACCTTTCGTCTGCGTGGCCACCGACCTGGTTTCCTGCCGCGCCAAGATCTGGCACGACGGCAAAATCACCACCGCGATGCGCTCCACGATGTCCATCCCAGGAGTATTCGCCCCTGTGAAGACTGACGGAATGGTCCTGGTGGACGGCGGAATGCGAAACAACTTCCCTACCGATATCGCCCGCGAGATGGGTGCCGACATCATCATCGGCGTGGAGCTCTCGGACAGTTCGATGTCCTACGATGACATCAACAACCTCGGAGACCTCATCTGGCAGTCCATTGACCTTATGGGTTATGACACGTTCTCGAACAACGTGAATATGACCGACGTGTTCATCAAGCCGAAGCTGAGCGGCTACAATATGATGAGCTTCGACGCCGCAAGCATCGACACCATCATCAACCGAGGATATCAAGCCGCAGTGGCCCAGGCGGAAAGCATAACGGCGGTGCAGAAACGTACCGGAAAATGCGAAAAGAAACTTGCAGCCACCCCTGCGGTGGACATAATGAGCCAGCCGGTCACCATAGACCGTCTGACATTCACGGGTCTGGAAGAGGAAGAGATTCAGTATCTTACCAAGAAACTTGACCTCAAGATTGGCAAGAACATCACGGGACAGATGATAGAGGACGCCGTGGCCACCATCTACGGCACCGGAGCCTACAATTACGTGAATTATGAGCTCAGCGGTTCCGAGGAGCCTTACAAGCTGGACATCAAGTGCCAGCACGGCCCGGTGAACAAGCTCGGCCTGGGCGCGAGATTCGACTCCGAATCCCTGGTGTCAGCAATCCTGAACATAGGAATAGGAACAAACGGACTGTCAAGGCACTCATTGGACGTCACCGCCAAGGTGGCGGCCAACCCTTACCTCGACCTGCACTACATTATGAATACGCGCCACGGCAACACGCTGAATGCGGACTGCTATTTCTCTTATACTGACGCGAATATGTTCGATATGGCCGACGCGCGCTACAACATCAACTATTGGCGGCTGCGCCAGAGGCTGTATTTCTCGAATATGAGCTGGTCGAACTTCGACGTGAAGCTTGGAGTCAGGAACGAGTGGTTCAACGTCGTGTCCTTCCTCGGGCAGGACCCGGGCGCGGGCAGCTACTCGGAAAGTCTGACGAAGAATGACTTCGTCTCTGTGTTCCTGGACGCCCGCCACGACTCGACGGACGACGGATACTTCCCTCACAAGGGCAGCAATACGGGGATACGGGAGAGCTGGACTTTCGCTGACGCACGCCACGCCATAGGCTCGCTGCTGGAGTTCCAGTTCGACAACAGAAGCGTCATTCCGACAGGCGGAATCCTCGATTTTCTGCTGAGCATCAACGCGCGCGCGGTCATCGGCAACACCGTTCCGCTGTCGTATATAAACGTCATCGGAGGCAATATGCCGGGCAAATACATCGACCAGCAGATTCCGTTTATGGGGCTGAACTACGCGATGCCTGTGGAGAGGCTCGTCGCTGTGGCGGGCCTGGAAGCGCGTCTGAATCTCGGCGAGAACCACTATCTCACGGCCGTGGCGAACTGTATGGGTACGGCGGACACGATCGATGACATCGAAAATGGCAGCCTGGGTATGGGCTACGGCCTGGAATACGCCTACGATTCCATCATCGGACCGCTGAAATTCAACGTGCATTGGTCGGACCTCACGCACAGGGTGGGATTCTACACGGGCATAGGTTTCGATTTCTAGGTTATGAATGAGGAACAGTACAAATCCGCCCTGTCTTCCCTGCAGCGCAGCTGCGTCAAGCGGGAGCACTGCCGTCAGGACATCTACCGAAAGGCGCTGAAGGCAGCCGAAGGGGACATTCCGACAGCGCAGAAGATGGTGGAGGAATTGGTCGAAGACCGATTTGTGGACGATGCCCGCTATGCGGCGGCGTTCGCGCGCGAGAAGGCGTCGCTCTCCGGCTGGGGGCGGGTGAAAATCAGCTACACGCTGCGCGGCAAGGGGATTTCGCGCGAGGACATCGACGCGGCGCTGCTGGAAGTGGACGAAGGGAGCGCGAACGAGCGGCTGGAGAAGCTTCTGCGGGGCAAGTGGGTAGTGCTGCAGGAGGACCCATACGGAAAATTCAAACTTATAAAGTACGCTCTGACAAGGGGTTACGAATACAGCGACGAGCTTACAGGGCTTGTTGAAAAAATAGTTAAAGGATTATGAATGTTTTGGTTACAGGGGCCAACGGCCAATTGGGACGCGAGCTGCGGAATCGCTCCGCGGGCAGTCCGCACCGTTTCATCTTCTCGGACGTAAGTTCCATTCCGGACCTCGATACTGTATTTCTGGATATCACAAACATAGACGCAGTGCGCCTGGTCGCCGAATCCGAGCAGGTGGACGTGATAGTGAACTGCGCGGCCTACACCGACGTGAACAGGGCGGAGGACGACATCGCGATGGCTGACCTGCTGAACCACACGGCCGCCGGAGTGCTCGCGAAGGTCTGCGCCGAGAGGGACGCCACGCTCATACACATTTCCACCGACTACGTGTTCAGCGGAGAGGCCTGCACGCCGTACCGCGAGGACGACGCCCCGTCGCCGCTCGGAGTCTACGGTTCGACCAAGCTCGCCGGCGAGAAGTCCGTACTGCACTCCGGCTGCAACAGCATCATCCTGCGCACCGCGTGGCTCTACTCGCCCTACGGCAAGAACTTCGTGAAAACCATCGCCAGCCTCGTGGACGAGAAGGAGCAGATTAAAGTGGTCTTCGACCAATGCGGGAGTCCGACTTATGCTGCGGATCTCGCCGCTCTGATAGTCAAGATTCTGAACAAGAATATGATAGAGCGTTACGGGGTCTATCATTTCACTGACGAGGGAGCCATCTCCTGGTATGATTTCGCGAAGGCGATCAGGGATTTGCGCGGCAGTGGCTGCGAGGTCCTGCCGTGCCGTACGGAGGATTATCCGACCCGGGCGAAGAGGCCGCATTATTCGGTGCTGGACAAGTCGAAGGTCAGGGAGACTTTCGATGTGAAGATTCCGCACTGGTATGATTCCCTGAAGGACTGTCTGGAAAGGCTCAAGTAATGGACAGGCAGAAGATTTATCTTTATACCGACGGGGCTTCCAGTGGGAATCCCGGCCCCGGGGGCTTCGGAGTGGTCCTGAAGTGCGGGGATCTGCGCAAGGAGATTTCCGGCGGCTTCGCCTGCACCACGAACAACCGTATGGAGCTTCTGGCAGTGATTACCGGTCTGGAGGCCATAAAGTGGGAGCACGCCGATGTGGAGATCTGGAGCGATTCCACTTATGTAGTTAAGGCCATAAACGAGGGCTGGCTCCGCGGCTGGGAGGCCAAGGGCTGGAAAAAGGTGAAGAACGTGGACCTCTGGCAGCGGTTTCTTACAGTTTACAGAAAGCACAATGTAACCCTGCATTGGCTGAAAGGCCACGCCGGGCATCCCGAGAACGAGAGGTGCGACGCCCTGGCCGTAGCCGCCGGCGCCGGTGCCGCCTCCCAGGGACTCCCCCTCCCTCCCGATGAAGGCTTCACCGCCTCGGAACAGACACTATTATAGAATTGGACGGCCGGCGGCCGTCCAATTATCTTATCTGCGGATGAGGGAGAGGATGCGCTCGAGGCTGCTCAGGTCGCCGCTCGAATAGAGGTCGAGATTATGGCGCTGGGCATCGGTAATCATATATGGTTCAGCATTTTCCGCACCTTCTGAAAGAGCCATCGCAGAATCGCGTTCCTCATCGCTCAGAAGGCCGTGGCCGTGCATCACACGGACCAATTGGCGGGCTACCGCCGGAGCTGGATCGATTATACTGAAATTACGGTCGGGAGCTAGGTCTGAAGCGACTTTTGCAATCATCTGACGAAGGAACGGATAGTGCGTGCAGCCGAGCACTATCACGTCCGCTCCCTCATCCACAAGGGGTTTCACGCTTTCACGTACTACCTCCCCTGCGTGCGCCGACTCAAGGTCTCCGCTTTCGACAAGTTCCACGAAACCGCGTCCGACGTGATCCACCACCCTCAGACCATCGGGAATGTTGTCCCGAAGATCCAGATAATTGGACGCCTTCAGCGTCCCGGCTGTGGCAAGAACGCCGATGACTCCGCTGTGCGTGCTCAGGGCGGCAGGCTTCACAGCCGGCTCCATTCCGATGAACGGCGTTTCGTAAGTAGCTCGGAGATAGGAAATTGCAGCGGCTGTTGCCGTGTTGCAGGCGACCACAATGACTTCGCACCCCTGTCCTGCGAGAAACTCGCTGATAACAGAAGCGCGCTCCTGAATATATTCCCTGCTCTTCTCGCCGTACGGGCAGTGGGCACTGTCGGAGATGTAGACATAGTGCTGCTCCGGCAGGATTCTCGCGACTTCGCGGTAAACGGACAGGCCGCCCGAACCCGAGTCAAAAATTCCTATCATATAAAAAAAGCGGCCTAGGCCGCTTTATGATTTAGTAGGTAACTACTGGCTCAAGTTCCTTGGCCTGGTCGATCATAGCCTGAACCTGTGCCTCTGTAGGAACCACCTTGGTGAGATGCTTCTCCTCGTTTACTTCAGCCATCTTGGCTACGAGGTTGGCGGCTACGCGGTGGCCGAATTCCTTTACGGTGTCCACACCCGCTGCCTCGAGAAGCTCTGCGAACTGAGGACCTACGCCCTTGATGCGGAAGAGGTCGGCGTGATTCACCCACTTGAGAATGAGCTTGCCGTTGATTCCTGTCTTCTCCTCAAGCTCCTTGCGTCCCTTGGCTGTCTTGCCTGCATCGAGAAGCTGGTCTACATTGATGATGCCCTGGGCATTGAGTTTTTCTGCGTAAGCTGGGCCTACACCCTGGATGTCGATAACTTTGTACATTTAATTTCTGATTTAAAATTGACAATCGGTCATAATATGGTCAAATTTAAGCAGAAAAATCGATAAATGCAAAAAGAGCCCCCGGCAGACTTCCGTCAGGAGCTCTTTTATATCTTTTATAAAGACGGAGAGGATACTCCCCATCCGTTTTACCAGATTTTAACTCTGTTTTCAGGAGCGACATAGAGGGAATCGCCAGGCTGGATGCCGAACGCGTCATACCAGTAATCACACTGTGCGAGGGCGCCGTTGATTCTCAGACGGGCTACGGAATGTACGTCCATCATAGTGAGGTAGCGGAGAATCTCATCGGATGCGGTGCCGGCCCAGAGGTTCGCATAGGAGAGGAAGAAGCGCTGCTCAGGAGTGAAGCCGTTGTCATCTCCGAGACGGCCGTGCTTGTCCTGCCACATCTGGAAGGCACTGTAGGCGATATTCAGACCGCCGTGGTCAGCCAGGTTTTCACCGAGGCAGACTGCGCCGTTCGCGTGGAGTCCAGGAAGAACCTCGAGGGAGTTGAAGTACTCCACCATAGCATCGCAAGGCTTTTTGAAGCCCTCAGCATCGGCAGGAGTCCACCAGTCCTGAAGATTGCCCTCCTTGGTGTACATACGGCCCTGGTCGTCGAAGCCGTGAGTCATCTCGTGGCCGATAACCACACCGATGGAGCCGTAGTTGGCGGCGGCGTCAGCGTTCAGGTCGAAGAGAGGAGCCTGAAGGAAGCCTGCAGGGAAGCAGATTTCGTTCGTGGTAGGATTGTAGTATGCGTTAACGGTCTGAGGGGACATATACCACTCATCCTTGTCAACCGGCTTGTTGTAGTCCTTATCGTAGCTCAGATTCCAGTAGAACTCGGAAGCGGCGCGGACATTCTCGTAGAGGGACTTGGAAGGATCGATCTCCAGACCGCTGAGGTCATCCCATTTGTCAGGATAGCCGACCTTTACGGTAAAGGCGTTCAGCTTCTCGATGGCCAGAGCCTTGGTGGAATCGCACATCCACTCCTGAGCCTTGATTCTCTCGCCGAGAGCAGCCTGGAGATTGGAGATGAGTTCGAGCATCTCTTCCTTGGCTTCCTTCGGGAAATATTTCTCCACATACATCTGACCGACTGCGTCGGAAAGAAGATTATCCACAAGGCTCTCAGCTCTCTTCCATCTTGGAGACTGCTGCTGGGTGCCGTAGAGAGTGCGGGAATAGTTGAAATTCTCTTCCGTAAAGTCATCGGAAAGAAGAGATGAACCGCCGTTGATGACCTGCCACTCATATATGGTCTTCAAATCTTCGAGAGGAGCTGTCATAAGAATGCGGCAGGCAGCTGCAACTGGCTCAGGCTGACCGAGATCCACTTCAGTGGTCTTGTCGTAGCGATAGTCAGCGAGATATTTCTTCCAGTCGAAGCCTCCGCAGAGGACCGTCATCGAATCGACGCTCATCTTGTGATAGTTGGCCTCGCTGTCGCGCTGCTGCTCCTGGGAATAATAAGGCACTGCGAGAGCGGACTCGATGGCCCAGATTCTCTGCACCTTGTCGGCCGCGACTTCCTCAGTATAGCCTGCGAGCACGAAGAGGTTCTTCATATGCTCCTTGGTAGCCTCGCGTACGGCCACGTTCTGAGGATCATCGGAAAGGTAATAGTCGCGGTTGCCGAGGGTAAGGCCGCCCTGACCGACATAAACGATGTTGTTGTCTGCATCCTTCTGGTCTGCGGTGACTCCGAGACCGAAGAGAAGGTCATCGTGCTCCTTTGCACAGTGGCTGAGGAGTTCCTCACGGGTGGTGATAGCGTCAAGTTCTGCGATATGGGCCTTGAGAGGGGCTACACCTTCGCTGTTCAGACGGACGGAGTCCATAGCCATATTGTAGAGGTCCCCTATCTTCTGGGCGATGCTGCCCTTCGGATTCTCCTGTGCGGCGATGCCCTTGATAAGCTCTGCGAGAGCCTTTACATTGTCATCGGATACTTTTGTGATGGTACCCCAGCGCGGGTACTCGAGAGGCTGAGGATTGTAGTCAGCCCAATGTCCTGTCGCATAGCGTGCGAAGTCGTCGCCCGGACGCGCTGTGGTGTCCATATAGGCGTAATTGATACCGGCTGTCTTCACCGGTTTCGGCGAGCAGGCTGCAAGTGCGAGCGCTGCTGCGCAAAGAACGATAGCTTTGATTTTCATCGTATGTAAAATAAATAGTTTCAAGCTTTTAGGCCATTCCATCAGGAAACGGCCCATCTTTCCGGCTGCAAAATTACTTAAAAGCGGAAAATATTGTACCTTTGCGGCGGTAAAATCTTAAGAGTGAAACAAATTCTTAACATCATAAAGGACTGGATGCTTCCGATAGCGATAGCCACCGGCATTCTTTCGTATCTCATATTGCATTTCGTTCCTGTCCTCCGCGAGAATGTGGAACCCTGGTTCTCCGTTTTTGCCAAGGACGTCCAGCCAGTCTTTATGGCCACTATGCTCTTCCTCCAGTTCAACCGAATCTCTCCCCACGACCTGAAATTCAAGCCCTGGCATTTCTGGATGCTTGCTTTTCAGATGGTAAGCTTCGGGGCGACGGCACTATTGGCCGTAGGCCTGCCGGAGGGAGAAATGAAGATATTGGCGGAGAGCGCGATGCTCTGCTTCGTCTGTCCGACTGCGGCAGCGGCGGGCGTAATCACGAGCAAGCTTGGCGGAAAACTCTCTGACACTGTCACTTACGTGGTTCTCATCAATATCGCCGTGACGATTGCGATTCCGCTGGTGGTGCCGCTGGTCAAGGGATCGAGCGATATGAGCTTCATTCAGGGCGTGCTGGCCATCAGCAAGAGGATTTTCCCGCTGCTGGTGATGCCTCTGCTGCTGGCCTGGGTGATCCGCTACTGCTTCCGCAAGCTCCAGAGAAAGCTGATGCGTTACACTGACTGGGCGTTCTACTGCTGGGGAATGGCGCTCTGCCTGTCGATTTACCTCGCTACGCGTGCGATGATTCTGAGCGGGACCTCCGCCTGGACGGGAGTCGGAATCGGTCTGATTTCGCTCGTCGCCTGCTTCATACAGCTCACTGTCGGCCACGCCATCGGCAAGCGTTACGGCAGCAGCGAAGCCATCACTGCGCAGCAGGCCCTCGGGCAGAAGAACTCAGGCTTCCTCATCTGGGTGGGCTACTCGTTCCTGACGCCAGTAACTTCCGTTGCAGGAGGACTTTACAGCATCTGGCAGAACCTTGTGAATTCATTGGAACTTTATCAGGCAAAAAAACAGAATAACAATAATAACTTATGAAAAGGGTATTGATTCTCGTTCTCGCTGCGCTTATGGGCATAAGCTGCTCGCAGCAGTACAATTCCGCATATCTGCTTTCCGGCGGCGCGAAAATTCTTCAGGCCGCCACGCTCACAGACGCGCAGATCCAGTCTTATGTCGGTCAATACGTGCATCAGCTCGACTCTCAGAGCGTTGTGCTCCCCGAGAGCGACGCGTACGTGAAGCGCGTCCGCAAGATGACGTCGGCATTTACGAGCGTCGACGGGACGCCGCTCAATTTCAAGGTCTATAAGACCAATGAGGTCAATGCTTTCGCGTGCGCTGACGGAAGTGTACGCATCTATACCGGACTTCTGGACGTGATGACGGACGATGAGGTGCTTGGCGTAGTGGGACACGAAATCGGGCACGTGGCTCTCAAACATTCGAAGAAGCAGTTCAAGGAGGCTCTGATGAGTTCGGCCCTTCGCGACGCGGTGATTTCGACCGGAGGAACCGTAGCGGTGCTGTCCGCTTCGCAGCTCGGAGACCTCGCCGAGTCGCTTCTGAGCGCGAGCTATTCCCGCAAGCAGGAGACCCAGGCGGACGACTACGGATATGACTTCCTTAAATCGGCCGGCAAGAATCCGTGGGCTATGGCGATGGCTTTCGAGGAGCTGCAGAAGCTCTCCGGCAGCGATACTGCAAGCGGCACGCAGGGAGTGTCCGGCATTTCCGTAAGTGATTTGTTCTCAAGCCATCCCGCTACCGCAGACCGCATCGAGCGTATGGCGAACAAGGCCACCAAGGACGGCTACACCCGCCCTTCGAAGTAGACATCCGGACCCAGTAATATGAAAAAATTGGACGGCCGGCGGCCGTCCAATTATTGTTTTTCGAAGCGTCAGTCTTCGCGCGTCGTCCAGTCACTTTTCATAAAGTAGTCCGGGAAGGTGGCGTGAGCGATGACTTCGCCACAGGAAAGACGGATCCAGGTCTCGAAGCGCCGCTCGCCCTCGCGAAGGAGAATCACGCGCGCACCGCTCTGGAGATTGTTGTAGACCGTGTTTCCGCCGCAGTAGCGTCCGTAGCACAGTACCACATCCTGCCACATTGTGACATAGTCGTTGTCGTGGTCGTGACCGGCGAAGGTCGCGAAAATATCCCCGCAATCCTTTATCGCATCGAACATTCCGCTGTTGTGGTTCGGCGCGCAGCAAGGCTCCATCCTCGTCCCGAAAAGAGGTGTCCCGTCGGTGGACGCCGCCTCGCGGTACTCAGGAATCGGAATATGGAAAAATCCCAGGGCGGGAAGCGGAGTGCCTCCGTTCGCGGCGGTATATGCGGCGCTACGCTTGCGATAAGCCTCGACCTGAGGTTCGTGAATCCAGTCATACTCCACGAAATTACCCTTCTTGTCGAAGATATGTGCGTTGGAATCAATGCAATACAGCACTTCCGCCACCCTGTCGCAACAAGCAGGGAGCAGCTCGATCGTATAGTCCGGCGACTCCACTCCCCCGCGCGGCGGATTGATGCAGTTCTTAAAGGACGTCGCGATGTCGTAGAGAGTGCTTCTCGGGATACCGAACTCGTCGTCGTGGTTGCCGAATAGCGTGCAGAAAGGCACGCCGAAACTGTCTATGTATGAAAGAATTTCCTTCATATTCCTGTCCGATGGGCTGGCATAGACGATATCCCCGGTGACCACTACCAGGTCCGGCTGCTCGGCGCGCATCACGCTGTCCACCAGCGCGCGGACCTTCGCCGCCGCCGGCTTCTTCATACTGTAGTGCAAGTCCGTGAGCTGCACGATCTTAAACTGCCCGTCGCTGTGAAAGCGCAGCTGACTCTGAGCATTCAGGGGCAGCGCGAGGCATACAGCCAATACAAAAATTATAAACTTTCGCATACTTTTTTTAAATCGGCCGCCCGTCTCCGGGCGGCCAATCCAAATCTTTAGTTTTGAACTTTCCAGAACTGTTCGATCTCCTCGAGCGTCTTGCCTGTCGTCTCAGGTATCTTCTTCCACATCAGATACATATACGGCAGACACATCACTGCGAAGAAGAAGAATGTGCCGGCAGGTGTAAGGTGATTCATAAACCACGGAGTGAACTGTCCGATGAGGTAGGTGCCCACCCAGAGGGAAAGTCCCGCGATGGACATCGCGATGCCGCGGACGCGGTTCGGATACATCTCGGAAAGAAGCACGAACACCACTGCGCTGATGCTGATGGCCTGGCTGAAGATATAGAGCAGGAAGAGCACCAGAAGCACTATCGGGCTTACGCCCAATTCTCTTCCGAAGAGGAAGTAGAGTCCGATGAGGATCAGGCAGACTATCATACTGCTGACTCCGTAGTAGATGAGCTTCTTGCGGCCCACCTTGTCGATGATGAATACGGCCAGAACGGTGGTGAGCATATTCACAAGGCCCACGAGCACCGTCGAGAAGGATGAATCCTTGCTGGCAAGACCGGCATCTGCGAAGATGTCCGGACCATAATAAAGAACCGCATTGACACCCATGAATTGGCCGAGCATTGCGATGGCCACGCCGAGAAGAACCGCCTTGCGGATACCCGGCTCGAGCAGGGCTCTCCACTCGCTCTTCACTTCGCCCGAGAGCGAAGCTTTCGTGAGTGCGTACTCCTCGCGCGCGCCCTCGTCGTCGGTCTTCAGACGGCGGAACACCTTCATCGCGGCTTCATCGCGGCCGCGAACCATAAGCCAGCGCGGGCTCTCCGGTATCACGAAGGCGATGAGAAGGAAGAGGACGGTCAGGATGGACTCGCTGCCGAGCATTCCCCTCCACATTTCGGTGGAGAGTATCTTCTGCAGGAACGGAGAGGCGTAAGACGCGTCGGCGCTGCCGCTGAGAATGATGTAGTTGGCCAGATATGCAAGCAGAAGTCCCATCGTGACGGCGAGCTGGTAGAGGGCTACCATCGTGCCGCGGATCTTGGCCGGGGAGATTTCTGAAATGTACATCGGGGAAACGATGCTCACGATGCCGATTCCCAGACCTCCGATGATTCTGTAGGCCACCAGGTCGGAGAATCCCGAGCAGACGCAGCAGCCGATGGCGGAGACGCTGAAGAGGACCGCGGCGATGATCAGGGTCTTCTTGCGGCCCAGATAGTCGCTCATCACTCCCGCGAAGGCGACGCCGATGATGGAGCCGACCAGCGCGCAACCGACATACCAGCCCTTGCTCATCTCGGTCAGAGCGAACTGGGTGGTGACATCGGCCGTGGTTCCGGAGATGACGGCGGTATCATAGCCGAAGAGGATGCCGCCGAGAGCGGCCACGAAAGAAAGGAATATTACGTATCCGAGGTTCGAGCCTGTGACTTTCATAAGAGACTTACTTTATATCGAAATATTCCTTGTATCTGTCATAGAGATGGCCGGCCTGCAGATAGGCGCTCTGAGGGCTCATAAAGTGCGAGAACTCGAAGGTGATGGCCTTGTCGTAACCGCAGCGGGCGGCGGCCTCCAGCTTCATACGGAGCTTGTCGAACTTGATAGGCAGGAAGTTGATAGGCATATCGCGGTCGAAGCTTTCGGCGTTAGTCCAGCACTGCATTCCGTAACGGTCGGCGAGCTTCTTGTTCACGCTGAAGAAGGCGTCCAGTTCATCGTAGTCGATATGGCCGTCCTGGAAGGCGCAGGCATCCACCACGTCGTGGATTCCGTCGAAAATCTCGTTCCACTCCTCCTCGTGCTTCTGCACGGAGACGCCCTTCTTGCTGCTGAGGCCCGTACCCATAATGGCTTTCTTGCCGTCAATCCACGGGGAGATGAAGGTAGGAAGGCCGTCTGAGACGTCCTTGCACATCTTGCCCATCTCGTGGAAAGTCGGGATGCAGTTTCTGGTCTTGCGGGAGATTTCGGTGCTGATGTACCAGCCCTGGAAGCTCTTGTGATGGCCGTATTTAGTCCAGACCTCGTCGATGACGTATTTGTTCGACTCGAGTTCATAAGCCATATCGCCTGTGTCCCAATACTTTCCACTGTCGTACAGGCCGAAGTAGAACTTCATCCCATACTTGTCGGCAAGGCTGAGGAACATCTCCACAAGGTCCATAGAAGGCATATAGCAGCCCTTCTTCATAAGGTATTCGCTCGGCCAGGTGATGAACTTGCGGTAGCCGCTGCGGATCATTATGACGGTGTCGATGCCGATGGCCTGCATATTGCGGAAGTCGGCGTCCCACTCGGCGAGGCCCCAGTTCTGGTGAGGGATGTCGTGGGAGATTTCGTCCAGGAAGGTTCCTGTGATGCGGAGGCCCTGAGCCTTGGGAACTATCAGAGGCGAGCCCTCATTCTCCACGGCCGCGGCTACGGTGCCGCCCTGGGCGGAAGAGCCCTGTTCTTTGCAGCCGGCCGCTATCGGGGCCGCTGCAGCTGCGGCGGCGACGGCCGCCACAGTCTTTATGAATGATCTTCTGTCTGTCATAAAAATCTGTTTATGTGGTGTTCGGCGGGTGTGTCCCGCCCTGCACAAAGATAGTAATTTCTAAAAAATAGAGCCGGCCTCACGGCCGGCCCCCAAACAAAACTATTCAAAATCGCTCTGTAAAAACATCCGACTGCTTCTACAGAGCATATTTCTTATTATGCTACGAACCTTATGCAGGTCAGACAGTCATAATTTCCGTCGGTGACGAACATATCCATATAGCTGCCGTCGGAAGAAACCACGAGTATCACATCGCTGCAGGCGCCGTTGCCCACATATCCGCATTCCCCGGCCACGGTTGCGCTGTCCACATAATAGGACTCCTTGACACTGCCGAGGTCAGTCATATCGAGAAGATATACCTCTGGGCACATACCCCAGGTGAAGTGAGCACCTCTCTCGATGGCGCAGAAACGGATACCGTTGAACTCTGCCACGGAGATACAGTTGTAGTTCTCGTTACCGCCGCTGGATGTGTGGAATACGGACTTCCAGCTGCCGGTTGCAGGATCGTAGTGATTCAGGTCATAGTTTCCTGCAGCATCGGTAATATAACCGATGAAGAGCAGACCATCGTTGAAGTCACTGGAGACAGGTGCCACGCAGGCTCCGTAAGGGCTCCATACAAAGCTCGACGCCGGCTCGACGTGGCCGAATTTGGCCTCACCTGCCACACCGTCCTTTACTTCCCAGGCTACCCAGTACTGGCTTACGTCCACGAATGCTGTGAGCACTGCGTTCTTGGTGACGTCGCCCTTCACGCGGAGGTTACCCATATTGTTGCTGTAAATGGCGTTGTGGGTATATCTGAGGAGAAGTTCAGGGGTGAAGTTGGAACCAGGCTTGATGCAGTAGACGTCGAAATTGTCTGCTGACCAGTAATTGGCCTGACAGGCTATGAGCAGATTTCCCGCATCATCATTCACCATAGAGTGAACTGAAAGGCCTGCAGGGAGTTCGACCTTCTGGATCATTTCACCGGTCTCTCGGTTAAGGGCGTAAAGCTGGTTGCCGCCGACAGCCACGAGAAGCATATCCTGGAAGACCGCAAGTCTGACAGGACCGCCGGCCGTTGAGAAGCCGTAATCGCTGTAGGATGCATTCCAGAGGGTGGAAACATCTGCGGTACCCTTCTGCTTGAGGACGATATAAGCCTCATAGCCTTCCTGATCGGAAGAAACGGTAATGCCCGTGCTGCGGGAACCGAATTCAGGATTGGCCTCAACACTGACCGTATATACACCTTCATTGCCTTCACCGATGGAAGCCCAGGTGCCATCCTCATCGAGAGAAAGGGTGACTGGGAAGTTGGCATTGACCGTAAGGTCGACTGAACCTGCCTCTCTGGTAGCGACGAGCTCTGAAGGGACCTCGAAGATTCTCTCGTTCGGAGCCTGGTTCACGGTGATGTCCTGCTCGCCGACGGCGCTCTTGAACTTGATCACGCCGGTGCGGGCCTCGAATACGTTGTATATTTCATTCGAAGCGACCTCGAAGTATACGCTGCTCTCTGAGAGGCCCTTGGTGGTGACAGGGGTGATCCACTCCCTGGCATCGCCTACGATTTCGTAGCTGTAGTCGATATTGGCGAGGACCTTGATCTCGATGGTCTCGCCCTCCTTAGGGATTTCGAGAGAGCCTGCGGTATAGGTGATGGCGTCCTTCTGAAGCTGGGTGACGGTCACATTCTGGGTTGATGCGCCGCAGTTTACGGTGAACGTGTATTCACGTCCGTCGTAATCGGTGTTCGGAAGAGTCGTGACGGCAATCTGTACCTTGCCGGCAGATCCGCTGGTAGGAGTGATGGAACTCCAGGAGTAGTGGTTCGTGTTCTGAACGTTTGCGGTCCAGTCGGCCGTAGCGTCGAACTCGATGACGATAGTGCCGCCGTCGGAGGTGAACACCGGATTCAGCGAAGCTTCGCTTACAGGGGTGACAGTTCCGTCCTGTGTGTTTTCCTGGCAGGAGACTGCGGAGAAGAGAGCCGCCGCTGCCAGCATAAATATGCAAATGCGTTTCATATTTTTATTCTACAGTTTTAAGATATTCATCAAATCCTTTCTTGAAGGCATCCCAATAGTCGTACATTTTTATGTGACAGAGATCGAATACGAAGAATCCGTCACTATTGTTGATGCAGGCCTTGACGGCATCCGGGATATAGGAAGCCTGGCCGCCGCCGACCCAGCCGGTGGAGTTGCCGATGTCGGGACCGCCGCAGAAGACAGTGTCGCCCTTGAGCAACTCTTTGCCCTGCTTGCAGAAGCCCTGCATCGTCCATTCGCCGCTGCCCCAGATGCTGTCGCGCGAAGCGTAAGCACCGAGGAACATAAAGTCGCAATGGTCGGCATAGCCGTAATTTCTGTAATCCGAAGAAGCCCACCAATATCCGTCCGCCTTGGGGTCGTACTTGGGACTCGCCCAATTCACACCCGAAGTGTAATAAGTCGAGTACCAGGCTCCGACATACACGCCGAAGCGGATATCCTTATTCACCGAGTGCACGGTCTGCGCGGCCTTCTCCACGAAGTCGTGGATGATGTGAGCGCGGAAGGCGAGCCATTTTTTCTGGGTGTCGCTTGCGCTTCCACCCAATGTCGTGGCGCCCTTCGGCATCACATCGTCAGGCCAGGAGCTGACCGATATTCCTGACCAGGTCTCGAACTTGCTCTTGGAGATGTCGGAGAAATCGCTCTGAAGGCCGTAGTCGTCGTAACGGCAGCGGTCCAGGATGATTCCGTCGAGGTCGTAGGCTGCAAGGTCCTTAATGATCTGGAGGACGTATTTCTGAACCGAGTCATTTGCCGGATTCAGGAAGCGCGCACCGTAATCATCGCTCGATGTGAGGTCCATAACATTCACAAGGCCGTTTTCGGTATTGATCACTGAAGCCCAGGATTTCTTAGCCTTTTCGCGGAAAAGCATTCCGTCGGTTCCAAGTCCGTAAGGACAGTAGTAGCCTCCGACGAAAGTATTGATGCTCGCGTTCACTTTAAGCCCCTGCTTGCGGGCCTCGTCGATGAAGGCCTGGAGATAGTCGTAAGTGCCTGTACGCTCCACCCAGACATAGCTGGAGCCCTTCCAGACATCGACTTTCTTCAGCGCATCGGCCACGGTGGACTTGAACAGGACATCGCCGCAGGTCGGTCTCACGTCGACGATGATGTCGGTGAATCCGGCATTCTTCATCTTAGCAAGGTCGGTCGCAATCTTGTCCGTATCGTTCTCGTAATCACTGAAATTGGCCGCGGCATCGATCCAGACATAACGGGGCTTTGCCTTTACGGTTTCCGTCGTGTCCGTGTCGGTTTTCTTGTCCCAGTCGGGATCCCACGGATGTTCCGTGGGATGTTTCCCGCATGAGACAGCCATCAGCGCAATGGCTGCGCAAACATATAACCTTAGCAAACGCATCTGATCTATTTCTTGATACAGTCTACAGAGTAGCCTCCGATGACTCCGGAGTTCTGATCGTAGTAATATACATAGAGCTTGAATCCGTCCTTCGAAGGAGCCATAACCACATCACCGGCTGCGTAGCAGTAGGATCCGGTCTGAGTCCAGGAGATGGCACTGTTGCTCAGAACGATGGCTGTGGTCTCGTTCAGATTTCCGGAGAGGGATGTCGGGTCGGTGATGTCATAGATGTAGATGGCAGGACCCATTCCCCAGCTCGGGAAGTGGCTGACGATGAAGAGAGCCATATAAGTAGCGTTGTTGAACTGCTTGGAATCAAGGTTGTTCACATTCAGACCCCAGGATG
>CAVCSJ010000034.1:0-16884 GCA_963604895.1 bacterium | reverse complement strand
AACGATTATTTCCTGCAATTAGCTGCAATGCTGAAATTCGAATAGGTTCGATCACTTTCCGATGCAGAAACGCCTGAATATATTCCCCAAAATTTCGTCGGTTGTGACTTCGCCGGTTATGGAGCCGAGGTGGTAGAGGGCTTCGCGGAGGTCCTGGGCGATCAGTTCGGTCGGAACGCCATAAGAAAGGCCTGACGAGTGCCCGGTGTAACCACCGGCAGCGGTGCCTGACGAGTGCCCGGAAACAGTCCAAGAGTCCAGTCCGGCGCGCACGCGTTCGAGGGCTTCGGAGGCGGAGCAGAGGGCGTTGTAGTGGCGGGCATTTGTCACTAAAACCGAGTCCGCGGCATCGGAAATAGCGGCAAAACGCTGCCGATACAGAGTGCAGAGCTTATTTTCGAGCTGTTCGACGCCAAAACAGGATTTCGCGGAAAGGGGAAGAATATCTACCTTATTTTCAGAGAGAGAAACATTCTTGTTCAACTCAATAACAATTTTGTTAAGGTTCAAATCGCCGCCAGATTCACCGTCAGAAGCCGATTTTGAGTCCAGAGACGAGCCTTCCGAAGAAGCGGAATCAATAGAGCCCGAAGCCTCCGCAACAACCTTGTCCCATTTGTTCAGAAGAAGTACCAGAACCTGGCAGTCGAAGTGCACAAGCGAAGCGATTTCGCCGGCCGACCGCACGATTTCCGGCAGCGGCAGCGAGGCGTCGAGAACCCCGAAAACCACGTCCGCGGCAGAGAGCCTTGCGAGCGTCCGGGAGATTCCGATCGACTCGATTTCGTCCGAAGTCTCGCGGATTCCGGCCGTGTCGATGAAGCGGAAAAGCGTCCCGTCAAGGCTCAAAGTCTCCTCGACCGTGTCGCGCGTCGTGCCCGCGATAGGGGAGACGATCGCCCGCTCGTCGCCGAGCAGCGCATTCAGCAGCGTACTCTTGCCGCTGTTCGCCGCGCCCACGATCGCCACCGGCACGCCATTACGAATCGCATTGCCTGTTCGGAACGACCGCCTGAGGCGTTCAATATGAGTCTGGACTTCGTCCAATAGTTTTTTTAACTTCGTCCTGTCGGCAAATTCAACGTCTTCCTCGCTGAAATCCAGTTCGAGTTCCAGCAGCGAAGCCAGGTCCACAAGCTGCTCGCGCATAGCGGCGAGCTGCGAGGAAATCCCTCCCTTAAGCTGGTTTATAGCTGTACGATGGGCGAGGGCGGAAGACGATGCGATAAGGTCCGCGACTGCCTCCGCCTGAGAGAGATCCATCTTCCCGTTCAGGAACGCGCGGCGGGTGAATTCGCCTGGTTCTGCACTTCTTGCTCCTGCGGCAATAAGCTGACACATAAGTTCCTGCACAATATAACTTGAAGCGTGGCAAGAGATCTCCACTGAGTCTTCTCCGGTATAAGAATGAGGCGCACGGAACACCGAACAGAGCACCTCGTCCAGCAATTTCCCGTCCTCGCAATGCGCCGTGCAGAAATGAAGCGTATAGCCGCGAGCGTCACGTAATTGGACGCCACGGGCGTCCAATACAGTATCGGCCACGCGGATTGCGTCCGGACCGCTGAGTCGGAGAATGGAAATGGCACCGGTCCCAGGAACGGTTGCCGGTGCCACTATGGTATCATCACTGTGACGCATTAGTCATAATATTTTGCTTCGCGTGGATTCACCTTCGACATATTGTCGAGCAGCGACTCGTTCGTCTTGTACTCGTCCATCAGCTGGAGCATAAAGTTCATCGCTTCGATGGAGTTCATTTCGGCGAGGAGCTTGCGCAGGATCCAGATGCGGTTCGCAACGCTCTTGTCGAGAAGCAGGTCATCGCGGCGGGTGCCGGAGAGCAACACATTGACTGAAGGGAAGATACGTCTGTTCGAGAGGGCGCGGTCGAGCTGGAGCTCCATATTGCCGGTACCCTTGAATTCCTCGAAGATCACGTCATCCATCTTGGAGCCGGTCTCGGTGAGAGCCGTGGCGATTATGGTCAGCGAACCGCCGTTCTCGATGTTTCGGGCCGCGCCGAAGAAACGCTTCGGCTTCTGGAGGGCGTTGGCGTCCACACCGCCGGAAAGAACCTTGCCGGAAGCAGGCTGAACGGTATTGTACGCGCGTGCGAGACGGGTGATGGAGTCAAGCAGGATGACTACGTCGTGACCGCATTCCACGAGTCTGCGGGCCTTTTCGAGCACCATATTGGCCACCTTCACGTGTCTTTCGGCAGGCTCGTCGAATGTCGAAGCGACCACCTCGGCCTTCACGCTGCGGGACATATCGGTAACTTCCTCAGGACGCTCGTCGATGAGAAGGACTATCTCGTAAACCTCAGGGTGATTGTCAGCGATGGCGTTGGCTATTGACTTGAGCAGCATAGTCTTACCTGTCTTCGGCTGAGCCACGATAAGACCTCTCTGTCCCTTGCCGATAGGCGCGAACATATCCACGATGCGGCAGGAAACGTCATTCTGATGACCGTGTCCGAGAAGGTTGAATTTCTCCTCAGGGAAGAGCGGAGTGAGGAAATCGAACGGAACGCGGTCGCGGATGTACTCCGGAGTACGGCCGTTGATGTACTTGATCCTGACGAGAGGGAAGTATTTGTCACCCTCCTTTGGCGGACGGATCTCGCCGGTAACGGTGTCTCCGGCCTTGAGGGCATTGAATTTAATCTGATTCTGAGATACATAGATATCGTCAGGAGAGTTCAGATAGTTATAGTCCGATGAACGCAGGAAGCCGTATCCGTCAGGCATAATCTCCAGGACACCGGTCGCCTCGATGGTTCCCTCGAACTCATATACAGGCTTCGGCTGCTTGCGAGACTGCTGCTGTTGCTGCTCGAAACGGCGGTCACCGCGGCGCTCGCGGTTCTCTTCCGGTCTGTTGGATTCTGGATTATCCTGAACAGGGGCTTCTGCCGCAGGCTCTGCAACAGCTTCTGTTTCAGGCTTATTGTCGGTGAAAAGATCGATTTCGTCATCCGGTCCCTGCTCGAAATCAGGCTTGGTCACATTCTCCACAGGCTGCTGTGCCTTAGGCTTGCGACCGCGACGGTTTCTGGATTTCTGCTCTCCCTCAGGCTGCTGAACCGCCTCCTTAGGAGCATCTGCAGGCTGCTCGGCCGGCTTCTGGACCGGAGTCTCGGTTACAGGCTTCTGCTGACGGTTCTGAGGAGCCTGCTGGCCGTTTACAGCCTCATTCTGAGCGGCTGAGGCAGTCTTGCGGCCGCGGCGCGGCTTCTGGGCGGCGCCTTCCGAGGGAGCGGAAGAAGACGGGGCAGGATTGGACGCAGACTTGTCTGCGGCCGGACGGGAATTCTCCTTAGGCTTGTTCTCTTTAGGTTTGGTCTCCTTATTGGGCTTGCTTGCTTTCGGAGTGACATCCTTCTTCTCCTGAGTCTCATTTGCCTCAGGCTTAGCGCTTTCCGCTGACTTCGCGGCCTTCGCCGGACGGCCTCTGCGGGCCTTTGGCTTCTCTGGGATAGGCTTGAGCGACTCCTCCTTGGCCTCAGCGTCGAGGATTGCGTAAGCGAGAATCTCGGAGTCAAGTTTTTTGATATTTTTAACGGAATGCTGAGCTGCGATTTCTTCAAGCTGCTCGCGACTCATCTGCTCCAAATCGAAGAGTTTGTGCGTCATATAGATAAAAAAGGTAATTGTGTACAGGCGCATCCGGACGGACAGCGCCAGATATTCAAAGGGGGAAAATCCCGCTTATAGGCTGCAAATATACGAACAATAATCGATTCCGCAATCCTGCAGCGGATTAATTGTCCCAGTAGCTGCTTGTTTTCTTGAATTTCAGCAGGTCTGCGAGTGCCGAAGCGTTCGCGGCGATGCGGAAACTGTAGGATTGCCAGGTTCCCGTAGGCACCCAGGAAACCGCGATGTTGAAGCAGTGAAGGTCGTAGGTGGCGCTGATCTGTGTGGTAGTCAGCTTCATAGCCATAATATCGAAGTTGGCGTTAGCCTGCAGGCTCATTCGCGGAGTCAGTTTCAGGTTGCCAGACAGGTTCATCGTCTGGGTATATTTATTCTTCACGCTGAGCACGGAATTCGAATACGAATAGCTCTTGCTGTAGCTGAAGGAATAGCTCATATTGACTGACCAAGGCACGTTAGGGTTCGTGTAATAGAGCCATCCTCCAGGGATGTATTCGCCCGTAACCGGGTGATAATAAATTCTCTGGTAATAATCGGAAGGGGAGCCTGAAGGCTGACCGCCGTCATTGCCCTCCTTGTGACCCTCGCCGGAAAGCGAATAGGACATCGAGAGGCTGGCGTTGGTCAGGCGCAGGGGATGAGCCCAGCCTTTCTCCTGGAAATTGAAACGGTTGTATCTCCTGCCCTGACTGTCGACAGCGTAAGGGTCGAGGCTGGCGCTTCCGCTGATGCTCAGCTTTCCGAAGATGGAAGTGGATGCGGAGACGCTTATCGTGTTCATTTTCATCGAGTCGGCGAGGAAGTTATAGCCGGTGTTGAAGTTCAGCTGGTCGATGAGCTTGACCTTCTTGGTACCCGAACCGGTGGTGTCGGCGAAGTCGCGGACCTTGGCTTCGAAATTGTTTCCGATGGAAATGCTGGCGGTCGCGGATTTGCCCTTGCCCGGAGCGGAGTAGAGCTGGCCCGAGTAAATATTATACTGATACTCCTTGTCTGCGCCGTTCTTGTCGGTGTAATACAATGTACGATAACCGTTTGCATAAGTTCCCTTCTCAGGGCTCAAAGACAGCGACAGGGACGGGGAGATAACGTGGCGGATGGCCTGGATCTTACGGTAGGTTCCGAAATTGTACATACCGTAGAGACGTGTGGACATCGACACGCTTCCCGAATAGTTCTGGGTGATTCCGAACGAGCTGAACTGGTTGCCCTCCTTCTGCTCGACTCTGTCGGTTTCCGGATTGTATTCGTAAGTGGACTTCTTGAAGAACCAGTTCTGACCGTATGATACGGAAGGCGTGAAATTCAGGTACTTAAGCAGCGTGAATGATGGCAGTCCGATACTGAAGTTATGCTGCATACCGTTCTGGAAGCGGTTCAGGAAGCCCTCCTCGCCGAACTCCGAAGCCTTGAAGCTGATCTTGTTCTGGAGGGAGGTGTTGTAACCGAAGGAAATCTTTTCGTACGCGCGCTCCTTGCCCACGCGCGTCTTCCTTTTGAACGGATAGAACGTGCTGACGGAGAAGGTGATGTTAGGCAGCGTGAAGGTATACGAACTGTCTCGTGAATTCTGGCTGTGCAGGGCGTTCACGGAGAGGTTCAGCTTGCCGTTCCAGTTCCTCGAGAAGGAGATGGAGGATGATATCTGGTTCTGCAGAGCCTCGGTCACAGAGGTCGAATTGTACTTGCTGTTCGACGGGCTGGAGAAATTCACGGATGCCGAGAACGTCTGGCCCGGATGTGCCTTGGAGTCCTGTGAATGAGACCATTTAACAGAGAAGTTCTTCGTCTGGAAGAAGTCAGGGCTGCCTTTTTCTCCCGTCTGGTCCACGGAATAGGTGAGTCCGACGTTGCCGTTGAACTTGTAATTCACCTTGTATCTGGAATTCAGGTTCAGCGCCCAGGAACCCATCGAATAGATGTCTCCCGTGAGCGAGAGGTCGAAGTGCTGGCCGATGACGAAGTACATACCCGCGTCCCTCATATAGAAACCTCGGGAGTTCTCCTCGCCGAACGAAGGCATCAGGAGGCCCGTGGCCCTTTCAGGCTTCTTCGGCACGAAACCGAACGGGATGCAGATCGGCAGCGGAACATCCTCGAACACAGGCCAGGCCGGTCCGAACATAATCTTGTTGCCGCCCTTCGAAGGCTGTACCTTGGCGCTCGACAGAGCGACGTAATAATGCGGATGCTCGGCGTCGCAGACCGTGTACTGACCGTTCTTGATATTGATGGAGCGGTCGTCCATCATCTTGATGTTCTTTCCGTGAAGAATCGCGTCCTGCTCATTCGTGGACATATTATAGATACGTGCCTTGCGCGAGTTGAAGTTGTAGCGGATGGTCTCCATCTCGTAAGTGTCGGCGCCCATCGTCATCTTCGGCTGGCCTTTCCACTCGTCCGTGGTGGAATCGTAGGTTCCGCGCGCGAACACGTCGTTCGTGTTCAGGTCGTACTCCATATAATCGGCGGTGAGTTCCATTCCCTGATACTTCACCGAAACGTCTCCGTAATAGAAAATCTTGCGCTGACCGTCGGTGAAAACCTCCACGATCGAGTCCTTCGCGCCGGAAAAGGCCGGCAGATCGAGCGAACTCTTCTCCAGCATCGCGAGCGAATCGGCCCTGAAGGTGGAATCGGCGCGCATCGTGGAGTCGCGCCTGAAGAGCGTGGAGTCTGTGACAGCGAGGCTGTCAATGCCGAAAGAGAGGCTGTCGGAAGTCGCGAGGGTGCTGTCAGGATTGGCGGTTTCACCGCCAATGGTATCCTTAAGTTTCAGGCTATCAACGATTTCTGTAGAAACGCGCGCATTTCTGCTCCTGCGCCGCGACCTGCGGTCGTCCTGGGAGTAGAGTATCGTGCACAGCGAAAAGAGCAGCACGAAAGTCAATAATGCGTATTTCTTAAACCTTAAATGCAAGTTTTTTATTAATTTTGCAAAGTACAAAAGTAAGACTATTTTCCAAGTTTACCAAGACTGAGTATGATTTTGAATGGCGTCAAGTTCCGTGCCGTGCTCGCGGCGCTGCTCGTTTTTACTTGTGGAGCGACTGCTTTCGCGCAGAATTCCGGCACCCCGGGACTGCACACGGTCGTCATCGACCCGGGCCACGGCGGCAAGGACCCCGGAGCCATCAGCAAGGACAAGAAAAGTCACGAAAAGGCCTTCGTGCTCGACATCTCGAAGCGCCTGAAGGAGAAGATCGAGGCGGCCTGCCCCGATGTGAAAGTGCTCCTCACACGCAGCGACGATACGTATATCCCATTGATAGACAGGGCGAAATACGCGACCAGGAACAATGCCGACGTCTTCATCTCAGTCCATATCAACGCCTCAGACCGCTCGACTTCGGTGAACGGCTACTCCGTCCATCTGCTCGGTCCTTCGGACAAGAGCAAGAACACCTATGCATATAATATGGAGGTGTGCAAGCGCGAAAATGAGGTGATCCTGCTCGAGGACGACTACACGACGACCTACCAGGGCTTCGACCCGAATGACCCCGAATCCGACATATTCCTGCATCTGATGCACAATGCCTACCGCGAGCAGAGCCTGCTCTTCGCCCAGATCGTGGACAATCACCTCAAGAGCGGTCCGTTCAAAAAGAGCAACGGCATCTATCAGAACAACTTCGCGGTCCTGCGCCTCGCCACTATGCCGGCGATGCTGCTCGAGCTCGGCTTCATTTCTTCGACCAACGACCTCACCACCCTCCGCAACAAGGACTCCCGCGACAACCTCGCGAAACGCCTCTGTGACGCGTTCTGCGAGTACAAGAAGCTCTACGACGAGAGCGTCGGCGCGTCCGGAACGGCGGCTGAGCCTGTCGAAACTACTAAGCAGACCACCACTTCGGCCGCTGACGCGTCCAATACGGTGGTTGAGCCTGTCGAAACCACTAAACAGACTTCTGCCACTTCGGGAATTTCGACAACCTCAATGCCCGCATCTCCAGTCTACGCCACTCAGATTCTCGCCACCACAGTCAGAAAGAAATCCGACGATCCGATCTTCCTCGGATACACACCTCTCGAAATAAAGAGCGGAAGACTGTACAAATATTACATCGGCGTATCACCGGATGTTTCAAAAGCTAAAGAATACTTCCGAACTATAAGCAAAACATACTCAGATGCCTTTGTAGTCAAGGTCGTAGACGGCACTGTAACGCGGGTTCAATAAAAAGTGTTACTTTGAAATAATTCTAAATTCTACCATTGGGCATTTTCAGCCCATTAAGAAAAAATGCCCCTTGTAACTGATTGAAAATTACCTTATTGCAAAAGCAGCAAAATCGCCGTCCCTTTTCACGAGATAACGAAAATAAAAATCAATGTCAATAGCATTTTCTTATTTTTTTATCTTTTTTTTCAACCAACTTTGCAAACCCAAGCAGTTATCATGGAAAACAAAGAGAGGCATATTGACATCTGGAACGGCTGTCTGCAGATAATAAAGCAGATAATAGAGCCGCAGAAGTTTGATGTGTGGTTCAAGCCCATCAAGCCTGTCAGTATCGTGGACTCCACCCTCACCATCGAGGTTCCATCCGATTTCTTCCGCGAATATCTCGAAGGCGCATACCTTGACGTGATTTCCAAGACTCTCAAAAGAGTCATCGGAACCGACGCGAAACTCCTTTATGTAATAAAGCCTGTACAGAGCGCCCCCGCTATGGTCATCCCTGCCGCACAGGGCCAGACTCCCGAGAACAAGAGCGTGACCGTGAACACCTACACCCAGGGAGTGAACCCGAGTCCTTTTGTGTATCCGGGCCTTCACAAGCTTAAGATCAACCCGCGCCTGAATCCTGTCTACTGCTTCGGCAACCTTGTGGAAGGGGAGTGCAACCGTATGGGCATAACCGCCGGAAACGACATCTCCGTCGCTCCGGGCCAGAACCCGTTCAATCCTCTCTTCCTCTTCGGCGGCTCAGGTCTCGGCAAGACACACCTGGCCCAGGCCATCGGTATCGCCATTCACGAGAAATTCCCTGAACTCGTAGTGCTTTATGTCACAGGAAACGAGTTCAAGACCCAGTATATGGATGCCGTGAACGTGCGCAACAAGCTCACGGACTTCCTTGCCTTCTATATGAAGATTGACGTGCTCATCGTGGACGATATCCAGGATCTGCTCGGCCAGGGTTCCCAGAAGGCGTTCTTCAGCGTGTTCAACCATCTGCACCAGTCCGGAAAGCAGCTCGTCTTCACTTCCGACCGCGCTCCTGTGGATCTGCGCAATTTCGAGGACAGGCTTCTCTCCCGCTTCAAATGGGGACTTTCCGTAGAACTCAGCCGTCCTGATTACGCCACACGTCTGGAGATGCTGAAAGCCAGATGCTTCAGAGAGGGCGTCACCATCGATGACAGTGTACTGGAGTTCCTTGCGAACCGCATCAATACGAATTTCCGCGAGCTGGAGGGTGTTCTCATTTCGCTCATAGCTCACGCCACACGTCTGCACAAGGAGGCTAACATCGAACTGGCCCGCAGCATAACTGACAAGATCATCAGCGAGGACAAGTCCGAACTGACGGTCGAGAAGGTTCTCGGTACCGTATGCGACTACTACGGCATCACCCGCGAAGACCTGCTCTCGAAGTCACGCAAGCGTCAGATCGTTCTGGCCCGCCAGATAGCTATGTATCTGAGCAGAAATATGGTAAGCGGCATTTCGCTCGCCAGCATCGGCTCCAAGATCGGCGGCAAGGACCACGCGACCGTTCTCTATGCCTGCACGGCAGTCACCGACCTTATGGCCACGGACCGCTCGGTGAAGCAGGATGTCCAGGGCATCGAGAAACTCCTCTCCCAGGCCGAGAACACAAACAGATAGTCTTTATAGATTTAAGATTTATATTCAATTCCGCCGGATTCTTAAATTGGAAAACGGCGGGATTATTTGTATTTCACCAATAAATCGTTATTTTTGTGGATACTAAAAATGACAGATTATGGACTCTAAAACAGTTCTTGATATTTTCAAGCAGATAACCCGCATTCCTAGAGAATCCGGCCACGAAGGCCCTATGACAGATTTTCTTCAGAGCTGGGCGGCGGCGCATTCACTCGAGTGCAAGAGAGACGAAACAGGTAACATCCTCATTATCAAGGAGGCGACTCCGGGTAAGGAAGACGTTCCGACATTGGTCCTTCAGGGCCATCAGGATATGGTCTGCGAAAAGGTTGCAGGCTCCAAGCACGATTTCACGAAAGATCCTATCCGGTACGAAGTTGAAGACGGCTGGATGATTGCCAAGGAGACCACCCTCGGCGCTGATGACGGCATCGGCATCGCCGCAGGCCTCGCCCTGCTCGAGAGCGACCTTCCTATGGGAAGAATCGAGTGCCTCTTCACCATTTCAGAAGAGACCGGTATGGATGGCGCTATGGCGCTCCAGGAGGGATTTTTCGATGGTAAGGTGCTGATTAACCTGGATTCAGAGGAAGAAGGAGAATTCTGCATTGGCTGTGCCGGCGGAGTGAATACGACCGCGCGCTTCCACTACGATACAGTGAACTGCAACGCCGAGTGGACTCGTCTGAGTCTGAAAATCAGCGGCGCACGCGGCGGTCACAGCGGCGACGACATCATCTACCACAGGCTGAATACGGTACCTCAGCTGGCGTCGTTCCTTCTCGGCGAGCTTCAGTACGGTCTGCAGCTCATCCTCATCAAGGGTGGCGGCAAGCACAATGCGCTTTCGCGTGACTGTGAGGCACTTATAGCAGTTCCTGATTCCGATGCGACTCTCGCGCGCTTCATCCGTTTCGGAGAGGCGAAGAAGAAGGAGTACGAGGGCGACGAGCCGGATATCTGCTTCACCGCCGGCTATGATTTCTCGAACGAGAAGGCCATCGATCCTGTGACCTGCGAGAATCTGCTCAGAAGCCTCACCACCTGCCCTCACGGCGTCATCGCAATGAGCAAGGACATCAAGGGTCTGCCTGAGACATCCACGAACCTGGCTTCTGTCAGGATGACGGAAAAGGGAGTCATCACTATCGTGACGAGCCAGAGAAGTTCCGTTACCGAGGAGTGCCGCAAGATCGCCGCAGCCGTGGCGAAGAATTTCACGGACGCTGGCGCAGAGGCGGAGCATTTCTCGGAGTACCCGGGATGGAAGCCGGATCTGAATTCGCACGTTCTGGAAGTATGTGTGGAGTCCTATAAGAAACTCTTCCATAAAGAGCCTATAGTCAAGGCGATACACGCCGGCCTCGAGTGCGGTCTCTTCCTTGAGAAGTTCCCTGGTCTGGATATGATTTCCTTCGGCCCGACTCTGAAGTCAGTGCACGCGCCGGGCGAGAGGATGGATCTGAAGTCGCTGGATATGTTTGTGGAACATCTTACTGACGTAGTATGCAATTACAGATAGCTCCGTCCATCCTGGCGGCAGATTTTCTGAACCTTGAGAAAGATATCCGCATCCTCAATGAGGCTGCGGATATAATTCATCTTGACGTTATGGACGGCACTCTGGTGCCGAATATTTCCTTCGGCTTTTCGGTCATCGAGCCTATCGCGAAGATTGCAGAGAAGCCTTTGGACGCGCATCTTATGATCGTCCGTCCGGAAAAGTATTTCGAGCGGTTCGCAGCGTGCGGAATGGATATGCTGAGTTTCCATCTGGAGGCGGCGGAGCAGGAGGGGAGTGATCCTTCGGAATTGCTCGCCCAGGTCAGAAGCCTCGGGATGAAGGCCGGCCTGGCGTTCAATCCCGATATGCCACTCGAAAGGGTTATTCCGCTTATTGAAAACGCTGACTATCTGGTAGTTATGTCAGTGTACGCAGGTTTCGGCGGGCAGTCGTTCATCGAGGAGAGTCACGCCAGACTCGCAGCTCTCAAGCGCGAAATCGCCGTCAGGAATCCATCGTGTCTTCTCGAGGTGGACGGCGGTGTGACGCCGTCCAATGCCGCCTCGATCCACGCCTCGGGCGCCGACATCCTTGTCGCCGGCAGCGCCGTCTTCAAAAGCGGCGATCCCCGCCGCACCATCGCCTCCCTCCGCGGGGAATAGTTACCCCTTGCGGAACATATGGGCGTCGAAGTAGTCATCGAGGGTGGCGCGTCCTTCTTCGGTCTGAAGCAGGTCGGCTGCGCTGGAGATGAAGGTGCCGAGGCGCTCGAGAGTCTGCGCCGGGTCATAGCGGCGGCCTGTCAGCAGGGAAATCGAAGTCGGATTCGGGATGTCAGAAGGAAAGTCAGTCTGATTCAGATTCAGGCCCACTCCGATGATGCTCGCTGACACATTGCTGCCATCCAGAATATTCTCGATGAGAATTCCGCAGATCTTCAGGTCCCCCACATAAATGTCATTCGGCCATTTGATTCGCGCCGCAATACCCTCAGAAGCGAGAAATTCGCGCAGTGCGTAAGTAATCATCTCAGTAAGCAGCAATACATTACACACATTCAGTTCATTAAGGGGCGGGAATTTCAGAAGCAGTGTAAAAGTCAGATTTTCTCCCGGCTCGCTGTGCCACTTGTGGTCGCCCTGCCCGCGCCCGGCGGACTGACTCTCGGAAGCGACGACTGACAGATTGTCAAGCTCGGAAATATGCCTTCTGACCTCACTGTTAGTGGAATCCACCGACTTATGCCATAGTATTTCGACTGCCATTTTCTTTGGAGGGATTTTTGTTGTATATTTGTCTGCAAATTTAAAACTTATATCTGAATAATGATTACACACGACCTCCGCGTCATCGCCGATGCCATTCAGGAGAAAAAAGGACAGAACGTCGTCTCACTGGATCTCAGGCCATTAGGATCAGCAATCGCTGACCATTTCGTCATTGCCAACGGTGATTCCACCACGAATGTAGCGGCCATTGCGGACAATATCATCAAGAAAGCCCAGGAAGAACTCGGTCTCAAGCCGCTGCGCACCCAGGGCTTCGAAAACAATTTCTGGATCATTCTCGACTACGGGAACATCGTGATCCACATTTTCCTGACCCAATACCGCGAATTCTACCGCCTCGAAGACCTCTGGGCCGACGCTCCGAGGAAAGTCTGGAAGGAGCGCAGAATCCCTAAGAAGGTTTCCAAGGAAGTAGATAGCGAAGATAACGAATAACCACATTATGGCAGAAAATACAGAAAACAAAGACCCGAAAGAGCCGAAAAGGAAAATCATCCGGGTTCGTCTCAATATCTCCTGGCTTTACATCCTGCTGATAGGAGCCATCATCTGGATGCTCTTCGGCGGCAACGGTCCCGTTCCGCAGAAAATCGAGTGGGCCGAGCTCCAGGAAATGGTCGCTGCAGGTGACGTGAAGGAAATCCACTTCATCCGCAACGACTTCAAGGGCACCGTGACCATCCGTCCTGACCGCGTCGCAAAATACGCGAGCAAATTCGCCGGCGGCCTGGTTCCTGAAAAGTCCCCTCACTTCACTTTCCTGGTTTCCAGCAAGTTCGACGCTGAAAAGGAATTCGGCGAGCTGAACGGGGCCCTGCCTGTAGAGTCCCGCGCGAAGATCGTGATGGAGAATGACTCGAAAGTCTGGAGCGAAGTCCTCGAATGGATAATCTTCCCTGTTCTCCTCATCCTTATGTGGATATGGATGTTCCGCGGAATGAACCGAAGTATGGGCGGCGGCGCCGGCGGAGCCGGTGGCGGCGGAATCTTCAGCGTAGGAAAGGCTCCGGGCAAACTGACAGACAAGAATCAGGTGAACGTGACCTTCAAGGATGTCGCCGGAATGTACGGTGCGAAGGAGGAGGTCGTCGAGATAGTGGACTTCCTGAAGAACCCGCAGAAATACACCGCGCTGGGTGCCAAGATTCCTAAGGGAGCGCTCCTCGTGGGCCCTCCGGGAACAGGTAAGACGCTGCTGGCCAAGGCGGTAGCTGGCGAAGCCAATGTTCCGTTCTTCTCCATCTCAGGCTCCGACTTCGTGGAAATGTTCGTCGGCGTAGGCGCCTCCAGAGTGCGTGACCTGTTCAAGCAGGCGAAGGAAAAGGCACCGTGCATCGTCTTCATCGACGAGATTGACGCAGTCGGCCGAGCGCGCGGCAAAAATGCCGGCTTCTCGTCCAATGATGAGCGCGAAAACACGCTCAATCAGCTCCTTACCGAGATGGACGGATTCGGTACGAATTCCGGTGTGATAGTTCTGGCGGCCACCAACCGTGCGGATATCCTCGACAAGGCCCTGCTCCGTGCAGGCCGTTTCGACAGGCAGATTCACGTGGATCTTCCAGAACTCAAGGAACGCGAGGAAATCTTCCAGGTTCATATGAAGGGCCTGAAGATAGCCAAGGATTTCGATGTGGAATTTATGGCCAAGCATACTCCGGGCTTCTCCGGTGCCGACATCGCCAATGTCTGCAATGAGGCCGCCCTTACGGCTGCCAGAAGAGGCAAGGCATTGATAGACAGACAGGATTTCCTTGATGCGGTAGACCGCATCATCGGAGGTCTGGAGAAGAAGGGCTCGATTATGACTCCTGCAGAGAAGAAGTCCATCGCCCATCACGAGGCCGGACACGCAGTGGTAAGCTGGCTCCTGCCTTACGCCAATCCTCTCTTCAAGGTAACTCTTATCCCTCGCGGACAGGCCCTGGGCGCCGCCTGGTACCTGCCTGAGGAGAGAAAGCTTTGGACGAAGTCCCAGATGATCGACGAGATGTGTTCTCTCATTGGCGGCCGTGTCGCCGAGGAAATCGTGAACGGAGAACCTTCGACCGGAGCTCAGAACGATCTCGAGAGGCTCACCCATATGGCTTACGGAATGGTTCAGTATTACGGAATGTCCGACAAGGTCGGTCTGCTCTCCTTCTACGATTCCACAGGCTCGCGCGGCTATGACCTCACGAAGCCTTACAGCGAGAAGACCGCCGAGGTTATGGACAGCGAGGTCAAGGAACTCGTGAAGATGATCCACGACCGCAGTTACGAGCTTCTGACCGGCCACAAGGAAGGATTTCTGCAGGTTGCCGCTCTCCTTCTCGAAAAAGAAGTTATATTTGCAGATGATGTCGAGAAGATTCTTGGCCCTAAGGTGCTCCCTCCTGCAGACGAGAGAAAGCCTGAGGAGCCTGTTGCATCCGAAAATGCTTCTGCAAGCGATTCTGCGGACGCAACACCGGACGGAACTGCTCCGGCATCCGACGAAACAGTATAGCTTTCAGCTTCTTATTCAGCTTATGAAGAACGTAGTAGTACGGACTATTTCAGGAGTGGGCTTCGTCCTTGTGATTCTGGCCTGCCTTCTGATTAACAGATATCTTTTCGCTGCATTGGTCATCTTTATGATGGTCTCGATGATGCACGAGTTTTACAGAATGACGATGGGAAGTCTTTACAGGACTTCCCGCGTCCTTGCCATCATTTCAGGCGTGATTCTGTTCCTGCTCATCTTCCTTCTGCAGTGTATCGATCTTCCTGCGCGTTTCATAGCCTGCGCTCTGGTTCCGCTTCTCGTTCTGATGATATATTCCCTCTACGAAAAGGACAGAGAGGATTTCGGAAAGTTCCCGTTCATCTACACGGGACTTCTGTATATAGCTGCCCCTCTGTCACTTGTGAATCTTCTGGCCTTCGATTCAGACGGGAATTTCAGCGCTCTGATGCTGCTGTGCTTCTTCATCATAAACTGGGGATCCGACATCGGGGCGTTCTGTTTCGGCACCCTTTTCGGCCAGAAGGAAGGACGCCGCAAACTTTTCCCGAGCATTTCCCCGAAGAAGTCCTGGGTGGGCTTCTGGGGCGGTCTTTTCCTTGCAATGGTCTCAGCCGCAATTCTTTACTTTGCCGGCATCTTCCATTTTCCTCTGGTTCACTGCCTGGGTCTCTCGCTGGTCATCCATATCGGGGGAGTCTACGGTGATCTTTTCGAGTCGCAGTGGAAGCGTTATTGCGCTGTAAAGGATTCAGGTACAATGATTCCGGGACACGGCGGTATGCTGGACCGTTTCGACAGCACCATCTTCGCGGTTTCTTTCGCAGCCATCTATCTGGTAGTGTTCAATCTTTTCTAACCTATGACTCTTGACCACAATTCATACGGCACTCTGGCACTTGTATATCTCACAGCCCTGGTTATTCTGATACCTGTGGCTGTATTCGTTCACAGCCCCTGGGTAACCGTGCCTCTGGTAATTGTGCTCGGTGCCATCTGCGTCTGGCAGACGGCCTTTTTCAGGGTTCCGCGCCGCAAGGCCGCGGGGGACGGGCGCAAGGTGACGTCGGTTGCTGACGGCAAGGTGGTAATCATTGAGAAAGTATATGAGCCTGAATGGCTTAAGCGCGAGTGCATTCAGCTGTCGGTATATATGGACTTCTTCGATGTGCACGCTAATTTCTGGCCTGTGGACGGCGTAGTGACATACTACAAGTATCATCCGGGCGAGCATTTCCTGGCTTTCAAGCCGAAGGCTTCGGAAGAGAACGAGCACAGCTGTACCTGCATCCGCACTCCGGGCGGCTATGATGTCTTTTTCAAGCAGCTCGCGGGCACTTTCGCGCGCCGCATAGTCTGCTATTCCAAGCCTGGCCTGAACACGACCTCCGGCAAGCAGTGCGGCATAATAAAATTCGGCTCCCGCATCGATATGTACCTCCCCCTCGACGCCGACATCAAAGTCACTCTCGGCCAGGAGGTAAGAGCCTGCGAAACAGTTCTTGCAGAACTGTCTCGTTAATCTATTCCCCCTCCCGTCCCCATTACGGGGAAGCAGGTCCTCCGCGCAAGCTATTCCACAAGCCGGCCCTGCTCGCGCTACGGACGCCGCCTGACGCGGCCCGTTAGGAGATTCGATTCAGCGAAGTGATATGCGCAGAACGCCTGATTCTACTGCTCTGCTTCGATCAGCTCAAGAAGCTTGTCAATAGCCTCAGTGTCAGGGATATGCCGGAGCACGACGGCACCGTTGTGGTAAATCGAGACCTTGTGGTTGCCCTCGCCGACATAGCCCCAGTCCGCATCTGCCATCTCGCCTGGCCCGTTCACGATACACCCCATCACCGCAATCACCACATTCTTAAGATGCGCAGTGCGAGCCTTAACCTGCTCGAAAGCCCCCTGCAGATCATACATCGTACGCCCGCAACCCGGACAAGCCACATACTCAGGCCGATAGAAGCGGCGCCGGCAAGCCTGCAGCAGCTCATCCTCCAGATACTCACCATACCCGCCTTCCGTCAGAGGCCCGTTTATATGGACTTCGTCCAATTCCTTATCCAGCAGCCGCTTACCCCAGT
>CAVCSJ010000033.1:0-17012 GCA_963604895.1 bacterium | reverse complement strand
GTTTTTTAGGACGGGGTATGGCCGTTAAACCTCGCCCCCACTCACGAAAATGCGCGGGGAACTTTTCAGAAATGCGGAATTTGTTAAATAATTGTTATTACTATGGCTAAAACAGTAAAAGAGTACACAATCGAGATTGTCAAGGCCCTGAAGGCCGGCAATACGTACAGCAGGGGACTGGATATGCAGATATTGTCGCTTGCAAGCGCGCTGCGTAACCTGGAGATGGCGAACGACCAGATAGACACGCTGACCGAAACGACGGTGTGGGAGAAGACGCGATACGGTGAGAAGCTTGCGCCGCATCCGGTGTTCAAGATAGCGAAGGAAGCGCAGGAACTGGTGACGCGCCAGATGAAAATCCTGAATCTGACCGCTGCAGATTTGTCAGGTGGTACGGAGGATGATCCGCTGGTGGATTTAACGAAGAAGCTGAGCAAGAAGCACAAGAAGCCGACAATCATAAAGCCGGAAGATGACTGAGGAAGATAAAGATAAACTGCGCCGCGCCAAAGCCGAGGTTTCGCAATTTCTGGCAAGCACGCCGATAAGCCGCTACCGTCTGTCCGAGGTGGACGAACGGCTGGACGGCTACGTGCGTTCCGTTGCCGGGAATCCCGATGCGCACAACGTGTACGAACAGCTGGCCGTGCGCCGGTTCCTCGGGATGTGCGACCGGTACGGCATCAACGCGTCAGAGGTGTGGCGGTTCTGCGACTTCTACGAAAGCTTGTATTTTCCTGGTAAGCAGGGTATGCAGCAGTACAAGCTTACCCCGGTGCAGTACTTCCAGTTCACGTCTGTGTTCGCCTTCTGGAAGGGCGGCCACCGGGTAGTGCGTGAAATGGTGCTGAAGGTGCCGCGTAAGTTCAGCAAGACCACCGGCACGGCGTCCCTTGCGGTCTATGACCTGCTGTATGGTGATGCGAACGCGGAAAGCTATACAGGGGCTAATAGCTCAGACCAAGCGAAAAAGTGTTTTGACGTGATCCGCGGATGCGTCCGGAAGTTGGACCCGCACGAACGGCGGTACACCGTGAACGAACAGATGATCAAGAGTAAGCGCAAGGACCGTTCAGCGTTTGCGCAGTGCCTGACCGCCAATGCCAGGACGAAGGACGGACTGAACGCCAGTACGGTGATTATGGACGAGTTCAGCCAGGCGAAGGATATGGACCTGCTTACGGTGCTTACCACGTCGATGGGCGTAAGGGATAATCCGCTTACGGCGATTATCACCACCGCGTCCGATGTGTTCGACGGCCCGTTCTACGAAATGGAGCAAGGCTATAAGGCGCTGCTGCTGGGCGAGTATGAGGATGACAGCGTGTTCGCACATATCTTCGAACCGGACGTGGACGATGCGGAAGATGACGAAGCGACCTGGTACAAGGTGCAGCCGCATATGGGCGTAACGGTCAGTATCGACTTCTACAGACAGGAATACCAGAAGGCCGTGCGAAATGGCAGCGCCGCTATGCTGGCCTTCCGCACGAAGCTGCTGAATGTCTACGCCGAAAACGAGCAGCGCAGCTGGATAAGCAGCACACTGGCGCGCCATATCAGCATCCCTATGGCCATTGACGGAATCAAGGGACGGCCGGACGCTATGGTGGCTATCGACCTGAGCGAGAGTGACGACTTCAGCGCCGTGACTATGGGGATGTACGACAAGGCCAAAAAGAGTTTCTACTTCCATACGGCCTACTTCTTCCCTGAGGGCGCGCTAAAGGACCACCCGAACGAAAAGTTATACCGCACGTGGGCGAAGAAAGGCTGCTTGATACTGACGAAGGGTGACGTGATAGACTACCGCCGGATAGTGGACTACGTTCTGTGGCTGAACCAACACGTGCGCATACTTGGCATAGGCTACGACCCGTGGAAATCGCAGGAAGTGATAAATATGCTTGCCGCCTCAGGTGCGGGCAACGTAATCACAGGCATAAGGCAGACTTATGGAACGTTCACGGCACCCGTGGAAAGCTTCGAACACGGGGCAAAGACCGGGCATATATTCATCAACGACAACCCGATAAACGCCTACTGCTTCGGGAACGCCGTTCTGGACTCTGACAGACTGGAGAACTGCAAGCCTATCAAGCGCCAGCGGACCCAGAAGATAGACGGCGTTATCACAAAATTGATGTGTTTGCGGCTTTTTATTGACTATGAGCGGTAAAATGTGGTACCAATTACGCTGTTTCGTCCGTTATAGTAGAGGACTTATTATTTTCGGATGAAACTATTTGACAGCATACGCGGCGCGTTCACACGTAGCACCACAAAGGCGACTGCGGATAAGACCGCCGAAAATTCCCCGCGAACAACGGGAAGGTATCCGCTGTTGCCGTCCGGTTCGCCGCTTTCCGTGGCCACTGTATATCGCTGCGTTAACCTTCTGGCCGATAGTGTGGCCAATCTGCCTATGCAGTATATGCGCCTGAAGGATGGCGTGTTCGTGGAAGATAAAACCAGCCGTCTGCACTACCTTCTGACGGTGCAGCCGTGCAGCTATATGTCCGCCGTAGATTTTTTCCGGATGATGGTGCAGTACGCGGTAATGAGAGGCAACGCCTACGCCGTGCCTGTATTCGACTACACGACGATGGACTGGGAGCGCTTCGCACTTGTGGATCCTACCTGCGTGGCGCACGACACGGTGAACGACAAGTACACCATCCACGACGTTAACGCGGGAATCAGCGGTGTGTTCGATGAAGATGAAATAATCCATATCAAGAACTACAGCATTGACGGCAAGACGGGATTATCCACGATAAGCTTTGCACGGCTTGCACTGGATATCACTTCAACGGGCGACCGGGAGACCTTGAACAGATTTGCCAATGGCGGTAACGTCCGCGGCCTGGTGAGCAACGACACCAGCGTGCGCGGCTTCGGAGAGTATCAGGACGCAGAACTGGAAAAGACGGCTACGGATCTGGACGGACGATTCCAGAGCGGTGAGCGGATAGTGTCCCTTCCGGGGCAGGTGCAGTTCAGCCCTATTTCGCTATCCTCAACCGATATGCAGTTCCTGGAGACGCGCAAATTCAGCGTACGTGAGATCTGCCGCTTCTTTGGCGTTCACCCGTCCTTTGTATTTGACGACACCAGCAACAATTACAAGAGCGCGGAAATGGCTAACGTGGCCTTCCTCAGCAACACACTGAACCCTATTCTCCGCAAGATAGAACTAGAGTTCCACCGTAAGCTGGTGGCGCCGTCTCTTTGCTGTAAGCGCAAGTTTGAGTTTGACCGCAAGAGCCTTTACGCCTGCGACCTTGACAGCAAGGTCCGCTATCAGACACAGACGATAGCCGCAGGTCTGTACACCGTCAACGATTGGAGACGGGAAGAAAACAAGCCAGCCGTGGAAGGTGGCGATACCGTCCTGGTATCCGCTAATCTCAAAGCAATAAACGAAGCCGGGGCAGCCCCGGTTAATGAACAACCGATAGAGAGCAACAACGATGGAGAGGAATAAAGATGCGATTATTACCCGCCTGATGCACACCGCGTCTGACCTTAGGGTGAGAGAGGCAAAAGAGGGCGAGGGTGAAAGCCGGACTATCACCGGCTATGCCATCCTTTTCGGCGTGCCGTCCGCGCCTTTGTATGAGGATGAAGACGAGGTATGCCGTGAAGTGATTGCACCTTCGGCGGTGACTAAGGAACTGCTGGATGGAAGCGATATAAAGATGACGATGTTCCACGACAGGCAGCTGATACTTGCCAGAAGCAAGAACGGCAGCGGCACACTGTCCTACAGCATCGATGAAAAGGGCGTGAAGTTTGAGTTCGACGCGCCGCATACCGCCGATGGGGATAAAGCCCTGGAGCTGGTAAGACGTGGCGATATAGCCGGGTGCAGCTTTGCGTTTAGCACCCACTACTATGACAGCGGTTTTGTGGCCAGAAGCGCGAAGGTAGTGAACGGCAAGACCGAAGTAACGTTCACCGTGAACGTGATAACAGGCATATACGACTTTACCCTTGCGGCAGACCCCGCCTATCCCGATACGAATTGCGAGGCTGAGGCCCGCGAATTAGTGAAGGGGATGAGAGGCGAAGAGCCGGAGAATCCGATTGATGAAAACAAAGTGCGTGAGCAAGTGCGCGAAATGCGCTGCGCTGCTACTACGCCAATGTTGAAATAGATGTTTAACGTAAAAGTTTTTTTCTAATGAAAAAGAACACAGTAAACGTGCGCGGGTTGGTTGACAAGTATCAGACCAACTGCGACCGCATCAGTGCTATCGCCGATGCGTGTGAGAAAGAGCAGCGCGAGCGTAACGAGGCTGAACAAGTTGAGTATGAGACGCTGGTGCGCGAGAACCAAGTATTGCAGATGAAGATGCAGGCAGCCGCCGTAGAGCATCTGCGTGAGAACCCCAATGCTGCGGCCGATGCCAACCGCATTATCCGCGAGAACGTGGCCAATGGCCGCCAGACACAGATCACCCTTGTGCGTGACCTTGTGATGGTATCCGATGTGGAAGCCGGCGGCATTATCCCCGTGAAGGTTCAGGATATTCTGGACCCGCTTGTAGAGGGACTTATCCTTGATAAGGTGGGGCTGCCTATGCCTACCGGCTTGGCCGGCGACTATGTATGGCCTACCTATGAGACCGTAGAAGCCAATATCGCTGGCGAAGGCGTGGCATTGTCCGACACTAAAATCAAGATGTCGAAGCTTACCGCATCGCCCCAGCGTATCGGTATCGCCATTCCTGTAACCCGTCAGACTATCAACCAGACCGAGGGTATAGTGGAGATGATTGTGAAGAAACTTATGCCTCTTTCGGTGTCTATGCTTCTGAACAAGATTCTGTTTTCCACCTCAAAGGTGACTGGCGCTACTACCCTGGTAGGTCCGTTCGTAGGCAAGGTCGCTTCTGCCACCGCCTTCAGCGCTACCCCGACTTTCAAGGAGTTCAACGGTTTGAAGGCCAAGGTGCTTGCCTCCGGTGTGGACGGCGCTAACCTTTGCTGGGTGATGACCAAAGCACAGAAGGCTATCGCAGAGGCTACCCCGAAGGATGCGGGCAGCGGCATTATGGTGTGCGAGAACGACCGTATCGCCGGTCTTCCTGTATTCACCACAAACTACATAGGTGAAGGCTATATCGGCCTGGGCGACTGGAGATACCAGCCTATGGGTCTGTTTGGCGATATCAGCTTCATTGTAGACCCCTACAGCAAGGCCCGCAATGACGCTGTTGATTTCGTCCTGAATGTGAACTACGGTACTGCCACTCTCAGAAGCGAGGCATTCGCCCTTGCAAAGGTGGCAACGGAGTAAAACTGAATCAGGCATCAGTCTTATAGCAGTTTGATTATGGCTACAGTGGATATAGCACTTCTGAAAATGCACGTCCGCGCTGATGACTTCAGCGACGATGACCAGTACCTGCAGCATCTTCTTGATGCGGCGGAACAGTACGTATGTCAGGCAACGAATCGTACCACCGCTGAACTGTTGGAACTGGGGGATGGCAGCAGCCTTCCGGCGACCTTAAAGCAAGCGGTCCTGATGATCGCGGGCCATTGGTACAATCAGCGGGAGGCTGTCAGTGGCGTGCAGATGGCGGAAGTGCCATATACACTGCAAGCCCTAATCAAACCATATCGCAAACTGGTAAACGACACAACCGATGAGAGCGGGAGCGCTGAAGTATAAAATTACGCTGCTGGAGCCGGTCAGGACTACTGACCGTATGGGTGCCGAGAAGGTGGAGTACACCGAGACGCGGACGGTAGCCGCCGAACGTGTCAGGACCTCAGGCAGCCGCAGCGAGGAAGTGGGAGAACACTTCCCTGCATACGGCGCGGAATTTAATATCCGAGACGCGCACCCGGTATCAGAGAACTGGAGAATCCAGCAGTTGGGCGGATATCTGTATACGGTTGTGGCGATTGTGCCGAATTTGGATAAGGGCTATAAGACGCTGCTATGCGACCGAGTTAACGAATAGTTACCTATGTCTGCCACTTTGGACTACAACGATGGAAACTTGCAGCAGTTATTTGCTGATCTGGAGCCGAAACGCAGGGTACAGGCGCTGAAGGGCGGATTCCGCAAGGAATCCAACAAAGTACGCAAAACGGCGGTTAACAACCTGCGAAGCAGTCTTCATTCCAACAAAGACCTGGAAAAGGGCGTGCGCGCGATAGTGTTCAAGCGCAAGGCGGGATTCCGGGTGACGGTAGGCACCAAGAGGGCGAACAAGGACGGAAAAGGCGAAGCCGGATATCACACGAACCGACAGGGGCTGAAGAAGCCGATACTGATATGGGCCGAAATGGGTACAGCCGAGCGAAAGACGAAGCCAAAGAAGGGCACTCGAAGGAGAGCCGCGCGGTTAAGGTCTTCGCACAGCACCGGGCGAATGAGGCGCTACGGCTATATGGAACAGACCCTGAACGATGTGAGAGGCAAGGTAACAGCCGACATCCACGAAATGGTAACGGACAACGTAATAAGAGTAGCTAAAAAGTATGGGTGTAAGTAGAACAAGTCTAAGTGCGGGTGAGATTATCCGGGCTATCCTGATGCAGGACAGCGAGGTTACCACGCGCACGAAGAAAATTTACCCTGTGGTGGTGGACAATGCCGAACTGCCGTATCTGGTGTATCGCCGGGCGCAGTTGGAGCAGACCCCCACGAAGGTGAACGGACACGGCGCGGATACAGTGGGTATCGAAATCGTGTGCTATACCGCGAATTACACCGAGGGCGTGGAGCTGGCCGAAGCGGTACGCGCGGCGCTTGACGGTGTGCAGGGCGAAAGAGACGGACTGGTTATGCGCAGCTGCTATTTGGCCGACAGCGAGGAAGCTTGGCAGGACGATGCCTATGTACAACAACTGATGTTTAACGTAAGAATCTGATAAATATGGCAACAACTAAGACAGGTTATTGTAACGGCAGTGATATGCTGCTTTACGTGGACGGTAAGGCTATCGGTAGCTGCACCAGTCACACCACCACCTTCAGCTCCGAGACAAAGGAGAGAGCCGTAAAGCCAGTGGCTTCTAAGAGCCTCAGCAGCGGCCTGTGGAAGCAGAAGGGCGTAGTAGGTCTTTCCTATTCCATAAGCGCAGAGGGTCTGGTCTTCTACGATGAGACCGAATGTGGATTCAAGGAGCTGTTCGCCCTTTGGAAGGCCGGCAAGTCCGTTGATATCAAGTGTATGGAGCGTGAGAACAGCGATAAGCCTTACCTCGCAGGCAAGTGCGTGATTTCGTCCCTGGAACGCAGCGACCCTGCGCAGGACGATGCTACCTACAGTCTTTCTCTGGAGAACGACGGGCAGCCGGATACGCTGGACGAGACCGCTATTACTGAGAACACTACGGCATAGGGAGGTAGAGTATGGCAAAGGTAGAAGTAGTTATCGCCGGTGTAAGCTATCCGTGTCGTCCCACGATGGGCGCGATGCTGCGCTTCAAGAAGGAGACGGGTAAGGAAATCACCGAGATATCCGAAACGAACTTCTCGGATTTGTGTACCTACCTGTATTGCTGCGTGGCCTCTGCCTGCGCGGCTGATAAGGTAGCCTTTGGTATGTCTCTGATTGAATTCGCGGACGCACTGGCCCCTGAACAGATGCAGGCGTGGACTACTGCGCTGGCAGGAAGCGGGGAAAGCGGCGAGGGCGAAGAAAAAAAAAGTTAGAGCCTAAAGGCATATACGACTTACTGGGTATCGCGCTGGGCTGCATACGGCTAAGTTACGATGATTTCTGTCGAATGGATTATGACGATTTCGCAGCCGTCTATAAAGCCTATGCAGAGCAGCGCGATACTGATTTTAAGGATGCCTGGCAGCGGATGCGGATGCTTGCTGCAATTACGATACAGCCGCATTTGGCAAAGGGCAAGAGCCTTACCCCGGAGAAACTTCTGCCGTTTCCGTGGGATAAGACAAATGAAAAGCGCAAGAGCGACAAGCCGCGTATGACGGCTGAGGAGCAGCGCAGACGTATGGCGGAACTTGCAAAGAAATTAGGTGACACTACTATAGGATAAGCGTATGGCCGGGAAAAGTACCATCAGCATAACTTTCAAGCTGGACGGCGATAATAACAGCTTCAAGCAGCTGGCAGGTGATGCCAACGGCTTCAAGGGCGTTATTGAAGCCACCATCAGCGAGAGCGAGCATCTGAAGAAGTCTCTGGTGAACTGGAGCCAGGGCGCACAGGCCGTCGGCGCGATAACCGACACCATCAGAAACGTGTCGGAGGCATTAAGCCGGCTGTCCGAGAAGATGAAAAGCACGCAGGCCGACAACGTGCTTACGGCTCAGCTGACCGGCAAGACGGGCGCTGAGATGCTGAAGCTGCGCAACGGCGTGAAGGCTACGGCCGACCAGTTCGGTGAAGACTTCGGCGAGACGATGCAGGCAGTTAACGCCCTTGCAAAGGGCTTCGGCATAACGGTAGAGGACGCTATGCAGCTGATGCGTGACGGCTTCGTATCTGGCGCGAATGCTAACGGCGAGTTCATAGATACGTTGAAGGAATACCCGCGTTATTTCGCCGAGGCTGGTCTATCGGCAGAGGAATTTATCGCTATCACCACCAATGCCGCAAAACAGGGTATCTACAGCGACAAGGGTGTAGATGTTATCAAAGAAGGGAACCTGCGCATCCGCGAGATGACTAAAGCCACAGCGGAAGCGATGGACGCTATAGGCATATCGTCCGAAAAGGTACAGGAAGACCTGCGTAACGGCAGCATCACCACCTTCGACGTTATGCAGATGGTGGCCGCCAAACTGGGAGAGTTGCCCGCAAGTTCGGCCGCAGTCGGTGCGGCTATAGCGGATATCTTCGGCGGCCCTGGCGAGGATGCCGGGCTGGAGTATATCCAGTCGCTGGCCACGGTGCAACTGTCGATGTCCGCCCTGAAAGACGCGGCGGGCGAGGTAGCCGCGCAGCAGGAAAAGCAGATAAGTATGCAGGAAGGGCTAAAGAACAGCCTTTCCGGCCTGATAGACCTATCGGGTGTCTATACCAATGTGCAGCCGTATGTTGATATGACAGCGCAGATGGGTATGGCCGTTATGGGCGCAGGGTCGCTTATCAAGACGCTGAAAAGTCTGAATATCCAGCAGGCGCTGACCGCCGCGAAGGCACTGGCCGTAGCCGCCGCGCATAAGGCCGCGGCGGTGGCGCAGAAGGCCGCAGCCGCAGCTGCAGCCGCTTGGGCAGGAATACAGAAAGTGCTCAACCTTGTTCTGAGCGGGAACCCCATCGGCATCGTGGTGTCGGCAATCGGGGCGCTTGTCGGGGCGATAGTGATAGCATACAACAACTTTGACGGATTCCGCGTGATATGCGACAATGTGTGGTCGGCTATCAAGTCGCTGGCCAATGCCATAATGAACGGCCTGGCAAAAGCCTTCGAATGGCTTGTCGAGAAATGCAAGCAGGCCTGGGACTGGCTGAAGAAGATTCTGGGACTTGGCGGCAAGAAGGTCGAGGTGGAAATGGATGTTACCAAGAAGACATCCACTGCCACCGAACAGGCACCCGCGCTGAAGCTGGATGATTACGCTGTTACACCGTCTGCCCCGGCTGCGACTAAAAGCAGCAAGTCGTTGCCCGCTGAAACCAAGAGCAGTGCCGGAATCATTGGGCAGTTGGAAGCTAAGATAGCTGATGCGCGTAAGCGTCTGGCCGAGGCCACCAGCGAAGCCGCCATCGAATCCATTAACAAGGAGATAGAGAGCTACGAGAGCGAGCTTTCCCGCTACGAGAATCTGGGCAAAGCTGTAGCGGAGGCCGTAGAAGACGGGGTACAGGATAACGGCCCTGTCTGGAAGGAGGATGCTGCGAACCTGAAGGATATAGGTAGCAACATAGAGATATTGAACAAGAAGCTACAGACAGCCTCTGTAGAGGAAGCCGCTTTGATTAACCAGCAGATAGAGGGCTGGAACAAGAAGGCAGACGCTATCCGTAACGCGGGCAAGGTGGCTGAAACAGCCGCGGCGAATACTGGTAAGACCCTACGTGAAGGCTGGAATGGCGTGAAGACCATAGGCCACAGCATTGACGACTTGACCGACAGCCTACGGGATAATAGCAGTGCCTGGCAGAAAATCATAAACGTGGTGGATAGCTTCCTGGCATTGTATAAAGGCTTCCAGACGGTTATAGAACTTATTGCCGCGATGACCGGTGTAACGAAGGTACTGACCGCGGCGAAGCAGAGCGAAGCCGTAGCGACACAGACCGCAACGGCGGCGGCCGTGAGCGGCGCGGCCAGTGAGATGGCGGCATCCACAGCCCTGACCGCAACGAAAGGAGCCGAAACGACTGCCAACGTAGCGGCCGCGGCATCGGGCGCATTGTCCGCGCACGCTGGCATCCCGTTCGCCGGTGTCGCGCTGGGTCTTGCCGCTGTCGCGGCTATTATAGCCGCGATGACAACACTGCCGAAGTTCGCGAACGGCGGCGTGGTGTCGGGCCCCACACTTGCGCTGGTGGGCGAATACGCGGGTGCGGGCAACAACCCCGAAGTGATAGCCCCGCTTGACAAGCTTCGCGGTATGCTTGCCGATACAGGCGGCTTCGCCGGCGGCAATGTGACATTTGAGATAGAGGGCCGCAAGCTCAGGGGTGTACTGGAGAAGGAATACAATGTTACCAAAAGAAGCTAAGCGATGAAGTACTTGCGATATAAAGGCGAATTTGTCAGCGTCAAAGGTACGGTATGGCGCTGCGAGTTGTTGCAGGAAGCCGATGCAGCCTTTGGTGCCATAGGCTCGCTGGCGTTCGATGCGTCCACTCCGCTGTCTATTGAATACGGCAGCAAGGATAAAGAGGAAGTGATTTGCGGCAGTACGGCCACTATCCGGATAATCAGCCCCGGCGACCGTACCTATGAAGACCTGTACACCATCGAAGTGGGCCGTATCCGTTTGGATGTGTACCGGGATGACAACTTATACTGGAGCGGCGTGATAGACCCTGAGTTTTATGAAGAGCCCTATCAGAGTGCTTACGGCTATACAGTCAGTCTGACCTTCAGCGACTTCGGTATTCTTGACAGAATCCCGTACGACCTTACAGGTATCAAGACCTTGCGCGAGATAGTGGAACACGCACTTGCCAAAGCGGGATTCAGCTATAGCGACATAGATACTGGTCTGGTATCTACAACTTTTGCCGACCGGACGAGCATAGCGGGGGGCGGTTTGTCCGTCCGCAGCGAGAACTTCATCGATGAAGACGGCGAAGCCTCAACGCTGCACGAAGTCTTGGAAGGAATCCTGCAGCCGCTTGCGCTGCGTATCGTGCAGCGGGCGGGCACGGTCTATATCTACGACCTCAACGGCCTGTACACCTCAGGCAACGGCAAGGCCATAGAGTGGGACGGCGATAGCCAGACGATGGGAACGGACAAGGTGGCTAACAACGCCGTAGTATCCTTCAGTCCGTACAGCAGCGCAGAGCTTTGCGGCGGTGAACTGGAGTATACCGGCAAATACGATGTGACGCATACGAACCTCACCAGCGACAGTGCCTCCGATAAAGAATACGGCGAATACTATAGCTATTACCCCGACTATAACGATGAGCGCCGACAAGGCTCGATCTGGGACTATAACCTTATCGACTTCACGATATTTATAAAAGCAGACGCAGGCAAAGGTCTGCAGAGCATAGGCAGCGGGTGCAAATACTTCCACATCCTTCCGGTGACGGGCAGCGCATCCGAGGTGTCGGGTGTAGCATACGCGTTCCGGACAGGTGGCCACGGCGGTATCAGCACCGGGTGGCCCAAGTGGAAGATTCACAGCAGCGTGCCGCACGGCGAGACCGCGGGTGGCTCGGAGATTCTGACAACGCACCGCGTATTTATGCCGTTGGTGGACAAGGAAAGGGCAAAGAAGTTCAAGGTAAGGGTTACAGAGGAGATACTTTTGGACGCCCGTTACAACCCGTTTTCCGGCGGCACCGCAGGCAACGATAACGATAACGATGACGTGGTTAAGACTTGCAGCGGTTTTGTCTTCATACCCGCCAGAATCACCCTGTACGATGCAAGTGGCAACGCGCTATATCACTACAGCAACAAGGAGGCGGCCGCTGGCGCGACTATAGGACACTTGGGCTGCTCTGTCGGCAAGTGGGTGGCCGGCGCTGACACGGGTGGTGACTGTTGGCTGGAGTATTACAAGCCAAGCGATTTGCGGGAAGATGCCGGTATTCGGGGCTGGAGCGCGAATCGCCACTGCATAGGTCGTCCGGACGGAAAGGGCGGCAGGAAGAAGGAAGAAATCTTCAAGAGCTTTGCCGATATGGCAGCTGGCGAGTATATGCCCTATCCGCCTGTAGCCGGCTATCTGGAGGTACAGATACAATCCGGTGTGCTTGGGTACGACTACGGCCAAAAGGCCGATGATTGCGACTTTGGCAGTACCGACAGCCAGTGGGATAAGAAGGGCATCTATAAGAAGCTGCGCTGGTGTCTGTACCAAGCGCCGAAGGTTGTGGTTGTGAACAATAACCTGATATTTGACGATGCCGAGCTGGAAGATGTGGAATACAGCGGCCGTATCAATCTGGCGGCTAAAGAAGAGATAAGCATAGACACCATTTGTGGTACGGCAAGCACTGTCTGCCCTACGGCAAAGGGTATCTACCAAAATACCGCGACAGGCGAACAGATACAGACGCTTACGCGCGCGGGCCTTACGGATCACCCGGAAAAGCTGCTGATTGGCACACTATACAGCCAGTATGCCGGACGTAAGACGAAGCTGTCGGGCGAAGCCGTCATAGATGGTGGCCTGCACTACTACACCGAGGCGAACCAGGGCAACAAGCGCTTTATGCTGCTGGGCGATGTACAGGATGTACGGGCAGATAGCACGGAAGCCGAATATTGCGAATTTAGGCCAGACGAATACGAAAGCACGGAGGCATAGGTTATGGACAAGACATATATCGCGAAGGTGACGCAGCGCACACCGCGCCCGCGAAGCAAGAGACTAAGACAACAGGGCATTGGCTCCACAGCCAGTACTACCGTAGTGATGTCTGGAGCCAGTGGCGGCAGTATCGTTCCGGCGGGTGACGGCCATAGCCATAGCAACCTTTCAGCGCTGAACGAGATAAGCACCGACCAGAACGGGTACGAATACCTTACCCAATTACGGGAAACCGAGAACCCGGACACCGGGGAAACCACTGTAGAACGCGTCACGGAGAAAGTGAAGGCGGGTTTTGCCGATGACGCGGCTCACGCTACCGAAGCCGACCACGCGAGGGAAGCGGACAATGCCGACAAGTGGGACGGTTTGCAGGCGGCCGATTATCTGGACCAGTCAGTCCGTAAGGCCGACAACGTGGAGTTCGCGAAGGTGGCCGCGCCCGTGGCGCAGTCTCCGGACTTCCAGCAGGGTATCAATACAGGCCGAGGTTGGCAGATTGGAGCGTCCGGTGGCGCGGAGCTGGATAGCCTCACGCTGCGGCGCTTTCTGGAGGTGCCCGAGCTTCGCTACAACCGCACTTCGGTAGAAGTGGGCAACAAGTGGAATGCCCCGGGCGGAGGGCTGATCGAGAGCGTAGTGGTGGACAAGGATGCCGACGGCAACGAACTAATGACCGGTACGGTCACTCTGCACCTTGAGGACGGAGAGCAGGGCGCGGTGGCTGCGGATGACATCTGTATGGGCGTATTCCACTCCCTGACGTCAGGGATGAACTCTGAGGAGAGCTCGGATGACAGCCGGGGTAACTTCAAGTTCAAGGGTTTCTTCACGACCTACTTCAGAATTACCGAGATTTTGAACGCCGATTCATCGGTGTTTAAATACACTTTGAGAGGTGTTTCAGACCGATGGACGGAGACTAAGCATCCATGCGCGTCTATGACCTTCGTAGGATACGGCAACTTCACAGATGCCGCCCGCCAGACCAGCCGGTATTCGACAAGGTCGTATGAGCGCTTTCTTAGGGACGTGAACGACTGGGAAATCAGCGAGTCTATGATTGCCGCTCAGTTCGGCGATCTGTCGAATCTCTCCATACACGGCCTGAAGCAGATGACAGGCTACTCCGCCTACCTGAACAACATTTATATGTCGGGGACGGTTGAGCAGTTTGAGCGCCTGCCGTACCGGTTGGTAATTGACACCGCCGGTTCGGACACGTTAGCCTATGGGGAATCACTCAACGTTACCTGCTCGGTGTGGAAAGGGTGGGACGATGTAACGGGCAAGGTGCAGTCGTGGAAGATTGTGCGCGACTCCGGCGACCCGACCGAGGATGAGGCTTGGGACAATTCAAGCAAGGCACAGAGTTTCGCGGGCACGATTTCAATCGACCACTACAAGAATTACAGCGATTTGGGCGAGATAGGAGTCAGCACGCTCTTTACTATCACCGTCTATATGAATGACGGAGAATCAACTGATTATACATTAGCGATATGAGAAGTAACAAGAAAAGGATACGAATAGACTATGCGCCGCTGAACGTGGCGGTGTCGGTTAGTTGTCTGACTCCAGCTTCCCCGGCGATGCAGGTGTATAACGCATCCCTGCCTTCGGGCGAGCAATATGAGCCGGACAGAAGCCTCTCTCCTTCGCAGTTCCAGCCGCTTGTGTATGCGCAGGCTAATGATGGTTCGTGGGACAAGGCTCTCGTGAACGGAAGCCTCGCGCAGATGCATTGGTATGTGAACAACGAGGAGATAACCACACTACCGGATTGGGAGGGACTCTACTCCATAGATACCTCCACCACCGACAAGCGCGGCACGATAACCATCAGCAGGAATGTCCGTCCGAGCGAGAGGCTGATGCTGCACTTCGAGGGAGTCATCGCGGACAAACGCCTCGGAACGAACATCGAGGTCATAACCGACCCCGTGACACTCTCGACCGAGGATGCATCCGAGGACACCTATCAGGTATCCATTGGTGATAGTCAGGCAATTCAGTACAATCCGTTCAATGATAAACTGCTTATCTATAACTACAAAGTGGCGCAGGGGCTTATCACTCCGTCCGAGAGCGAGGAAGCGGCGGCAACGGATGTGAACGCGCATATCCGCCGAATCCCCGTCACGGTGTATAAGGGAAGCAAGGCTATGACCTCCGGGTATATCCTGCACCTCTACCGCATCAACGGAACCGTTCTGACGGAACTGAACGAGGGCGAGGATGAGGTGGTGACGATAGGACTCGATAGCATCACTCTCGATATGAGGGTAGTGGAAAAAGCGGACTATCTTATCAAGGTGGAGATAGCGGACACCAAGAGAGTTGAGCCGCAGATTCACTTCTCCATAGGCAGGATTTATCCCCCATTTGACTGCCGCCCGACCAACGGGGCGGGCATCAACGTGGATGATGAGTACCGTCTGGACTCGGCGCAGGTGAGCTGCAACAACAGGATTGTGGACTGCCCTGCCGCGCTGGTGGAAATCCTCTGGTGTACGGACACCGCAACAAAGGAAAGAATGGTTCATAACGAGGGAGTCAGCACGAAGTTCAAGATTGCCGACACGGGTATCGGGGCAACCCACGAGGATGACTGGCTTGACGTTTACACTGAGTTCGAGATGCGCCCGACCTATGCGGTTGCGGCATCCGAGGGCGGAGATACATTCGTGAACGAGAAAGGAGAGAATTTAATATTCAATTAGTTATGAGATACGTTATAGCGAACAGGGCGAAATCAGCCAAGTACGGCATCAGCCCGGCGGGTCACAAGACAAAGGACAAGCGCATCCTTCTGAATGAGAAGGAGGTCGTTTCGTTCGTGGATGGTGACACGTTTGAGGACAAGGTGGTAGCGATTGACGGAGTTTCCTATTCGGCTACCGAGGTTAAACAGGTATTGAAGAAGGAGGGTTGGAAATGAGTCAGTATAGCGCACAGGGCAGTATCACCATTAAGCGGTTACGCAACGGTGACACCTGCTTCATTTCATTCAAGAATAACGGCGTTCCTCTCTTTCAGTACGTTGACACGACTACGGGGGCGGTTTCTCCCGACTGGACTATCCCTACCAATCAGCCGACACTTACCCCGCAGGTCACATCGGCTCGCGGCAACAAGGTAGTGCTCGCGGGGCATCAGTGGACATACAACGGCGTTCTGTTGGTGTTCAGCGGAGCGACCTCCGGCGACTGGACTACCGACTCTACGGGCAAGTTCCAACTGAATAGCACCAACGGCGCATTGAAGATAATCAAGAACCTTGCATCGAAGGACAATCCTGCTTCCGACTCTCTGCACTACTCCTGCGTGGCTTCGGTTGCCGGGGTGGAGCAGGCTCTTGAAAAGGACATCGACATCCAGATTCAGAGTGCCGGAGCATCGTCCTACACAGGAACGATTACTCCGACCACAGGGCAGCTCACGTCCGATGAGCCGACCGCGACCATCAAATCCAAGCTCTTCCTCGGAGGAACGGAGGTGTCGGACTATGTGGTGAAGTGGTACAAGGATGACGAGTTGTGGACTGTGAAGTCCGGCAAGAACATCTCGGTAACGAGCGCGGAGATAGACTCCACCCAGCTCATCATCGCAGAGTTCTACCTCTCGGCTTCCGACACGGCACCCGTTGACCGTGACGCGGTACGAATCATCGACTCTACGGACGAGTTCAAGATTGAGCACAGGATAGTGAATAGTGACGGCTCGACCGCCACCGTGAACACCAACCGCGAGGTGGATACGAACAAGCCCGTCTATGTGCAGGCTTATGTGGTGAACACCAAGTCGGGGCTGGAGGTGTCCGTTTCGGGCAACTGGAAGATGATGGTTATGGATAAGGACTTGTGGGACATAATGAGGACTATCACATCCGAGGGAACCGCGACTATTATGGGAACGATAACCACTGCCGACACCGACAAGGACGGAATACAAAAAGACGTGGAAGTGGTGTCTGAAGTAACGTGGTAAATCAGTAACTTTAACAAAACTATACGACTATGGCAAACAAGAATCTAGGGGAGGTGAAGAGCGTGGCCAA
>CAVCSJ010000032.1:0-17040 GCA_963604895.1 bacterium | reverse complement strand
AGCTCAAGCCGACTTCGGACGGAACCGACATCGGCGCGGCGCTGCAGTTCCTCACCAACGCGATGAAAAAGAAGTGCACAGCCTTCCTGCTCAGCGATATGATCGATGCCACGGCGGATTCGCGTCCGCGTTACGAGGAGGCGCTCAAGGTCGCTTCCGGCCGCCACGACCTCTCCGTGCTCAAGATTTACGACCCGCGCGAGCAGAGCATCCCGAACATTGGACTTGTCCACGTAAAAGACTCTGAGACAGGCGAGTCCGCTTGGGTGAACACCGCCAGCAGAAAGACTCGCGAGAGCTACTCCGAGTGGTTTGCCTCACTCTCCGCCGCCGAGACGAAGCTCTTCAACAAATACAAGATAGACAGCGTCGACATCGCCACCTCCGATGACTATGTCAAGCGCCTGATGATGTTTTTCAAGAGAAAATGAAAGCTGGAATCAGACATATTTTCTTCGCACTTGCCACCCTTGCAGTCCTGTTCGGCCTTACGGCCAATTCGGGCCTGCACTCCGTGACAGGTTCTTTCGTCGAGCAGCTGCAAAAGCGCGACTCCATCCTCATCGCCGACCAGCTGCGCTACGGCTTCAGCCTGCAGGATGTGGAGGAAGGCACCGCCATAGCCCTGCCGGACTGGTCTCCGGTTCTCAAGGACACGCTCACGATGGTCGAGAACTGGAAACTCGACACCCTTAAGGTAAAGGGCCGCGAGCCTTCGCGCAAATACGACATCCGCGGCTATATGATACTTGCGCCTTTCGAGGCGGGGGAGTATCACCTGCCTCAGATCGCCCTTCAGCGCACGGTTCCCGGCGGAGCGGTGGACACCCTGCTTTTCGACGAGCAGGTGGTCAATGTCACCACGCTCCCTGTGGATACGACCACTTTCGAGATTCACGATATCAAGGGACAGATCCGTTACCCTGTGACATTCAAGGAATTGCTTCCTTATATCCTGGGCTTCATCCTTCTGGCCGCGCTTGTGGCCGGAGCGGTTGTGCTGATACTCCGCCGCAGGGCGAAGAAATTGGCGGAAGCCCATAAGGAACCGGCCTATATCGTGGCACTGCGCAAGCTTGACCACTACAGGGGCGACAAGTATTGGGCGCCGGAGAAGCAGAAAACCTATTATTCCGGCCTTACGGACACTCTTCGCGAGTACATCGCCGAGACTTTCGACATCGATGCCTGCGAGATGACCACGGCCGAGATATTCGCAGCCCTCAATGGTCGCGAGCACCTCACTCCAGAGCTTTATAATGACACCCGCTCGCTCTTCGAGCTCGCGGACTTCGTGAAATTCGCCAAGCACACCGCCGACGAGCAGGAGAACGCCCACGCGCTTCCTACCGCCGTGCGCTTCGTCACCAGCACATACCAGGCTGAAATGGACGAGGAGGCGCAAAATACAGAAAAGGAGGCCTGATATGTTTTTCGAATATCCAAAGCTTCTCTGGCTTCTCGTTCTGCCTTTCCTGCTGATTCTTAATTACATAAGAGTCGAGCTGACCGACCGCAGACCTCACCTGAGAGTCTCCAGCCTCGGACAGTGGAAGAGCGGCGGACGCACCGTGCTTTCGTTCGTGCGTCACCTCCCGTTCATCCTCAGGATTGCAGCCCTCTCGCTCATCATCGTGGCCCTTGCGCGTCCGCGCTCGTCCACCCAGATGGACAAGGTGGAATCCGAAGGCATCGACATCGTCCTCACTATGGACGTGTCCACCAGTATGCTGGCCCGCGACTTCACCCCTGACCGTATCAGCGCGGCGAAGGACATCGCCATAGAATTCATCTCCCAGAGGCCTTCGGACCGCATCGGCATCGTGGTATTCGCCGGCGAGAGCTACACCCAGTGCCCTCTCACCACCGACCGCGCCACCCTCATAAACCTTATGAAGGAAGTCCAGACCGACCTCATCGAGGACGGTACCGCCATCGGCAACGGCCTTGCCACCGCGGTGGCAAGGATGAAGGATTCAGACGCGAAGAGCCGCGTGGTCATCCTGCTTACCGACGGTGTGAACAACCGCGGTGAGATCTCCCCTCAGACCGCCGCCGAGATAGCCAAGACCTACGGCATCAGAGTCTACACCATCGGTGTAGGTGCCAATGGTACAGCACCTTATCCTGTTATGACCCCTTGGGGCGTGCAGGTTCAGGATGTGCAGGTGGAGATAGATGAAGACCTCCTGAAGGACATCGCCGACGCCACCGGCGGACGGTATTTCCGCGCCACGGACAATACCAAGCTCGCCGAGATTTACAGTGAAATAAACAAGATGGAAAAGGCCCGCACCACCATCGACAGTTTCCCGGTTTATTCCGAGCTCTTCGACCGTTTCGGCCTCGCGGCACTGCTGTGCCTGCTGCTTGAAATGCTGCTGCGCGCCCTCTTCCGTTCATTGCCGTAAAGATTTGTAAGAAATGCTATATTTCGCAAACAGTCAATTCCTTTTTCTGCTGCTGCTCGTTCCCGTGCCGCTCATAGTCTATGGCGTGCTCAGGGCTGTGCGCCGCCGTCGGATACGCCGTTTCGGAGACGAGGCCCTGGTGAAGGAACTTATGCCTTCCTGGTCCGGCTCCAAGCCTTGGGTGAGACTTGTTTTCTTCTGCATCGCATTCGCGCTTTTCGTTATCGGACTTTCCCGTCCGCTCATCGGTGCGAAGCTCAAGGAACACGAATCCAAGGGCGCGGAGATAATGATCTGTCTGGACGTTTCGAACTCGATGCTTGCCGAGGACTATTCCCCTTGCCGTCTGGACAGGGCCAAGCTCGCCATTTCCCGCATCGTGGACAAGCTCCAGGGCGACCGCATCGGACTTGTGCTTTTCGCCGGAACTTCCTTCGTGCAGCTCCCTATAACTACCGACTATGTTTCGGCAAAGATGTTCCTGAGCAGCGTGAACACGGAGTCCGTGCCGGTTCAGGGTACCGCAATCGGAGATGCTATCACGCTGGCAGCCAAGAGTTTCAGTGAACAGAGCGAGAAGAGCCGCGCCATCATCGTCATCACTGACGGCGAGAACCACGAGGATGATGCGGTGGAGGCCGCAAAGCAGGTCGCTTCCACAGGTGTGCGCATCTACACCATCGGCGTGGGCTCCGTTCAGGGCCAGCCTATTCCGAAGGACGGTGAACTGATGAAGGACAAGGACGGCAACATCGTCGTCACCCGTCTGGATGAGGGCACCCTGCGCCAGATAGCCCAGGAAGGGAACGGCGCCTACGTGCACGCAGGCAATGAGGAATTCGGCCTCAACCCTATCATCGATGACATACAGAAGATGGAGGCCGAGAAGTTCAATTCCGTGGTCTTCGAGGAATACGACGAACAGTATATGTATTTCTTCGCCGCCGCTCTCTTCTTCTTCATCCTCGAGATGCTGATAGGGGAGAGGAAATCACGCGTCAAGCTGTTCAAATGATGAAAAGAGTTTTAACCATACTTCTGGCATTCACATTGTCCGCGAGCCTCTGGGCCCAGGTGGACCGTTCCGATGTGAGGGCGGGAAACCGCAAGTTCCGCAAGGACGACTACAAGAATGCCGAAATCGATTACAGAAAGGCTCTGGTGAAGGATTCCCTTTCCGTGGCCGGCTGTTACAACCTCGCATCCACTCTCTACAGGATGCAGGACTGGGACGGGGCGCAGAAGGCTCTGGAGCCGGTGAAGGATGTGATCGCCGGGAATCCGAACGAAGCGTCGTACTGGTACAATACCGGTGACGCGGCCCTCCAGAAGAAGGATTATGCTGCTGCGGTGGATGCCTTCAAGCAGTCCCTGCTGAAGAATCCTGGAGACCTGGACGCCAAGGAGAACTACATCTACGCCAAGCTGATGCTGCAGAACCAGCAGAACGGTGGCGGCGGCAATGACCAGAACCAGAATCAGGACCAGAATCAAAACCAGGATCAGAATCAGCAGAATCAGGACCAGAATCAGGACCAGAATCAGGACCAGAATCAGGACCAGAATCAGGACCAGAATCAGGACCAGAATCAGGACCAGAATCAGGACCAGAATCAGAACAACGATCAGAACCAGAATCAGAACAACGATCAGAACCAGAATAATCAGGACCAGAATCAGCCTCAGCAGGGCTCCGGAGAGCAGCCTAAGATCTCTCCTCAGCAGGCCCAGCAGATGCTCCAGGCCATCCAGGCCAAGGAAAAGGAGACTCAGGACAAGGTGAACAAGGAAAAGGCTGAGGTCCTCAAGTCACGTCAGAAGGAAAAGAATTGGTAAGGAGAGAAAAGATATGAAGAGAATTGCCGGTATATTGTTTGGGCTCATCGCAGCAGCCGTAACGGCCTTTGCACAGACCTCGATAAAGGTTGAGGTCCCGAATGTCGTCGCCGCTGATGAGCAGTTCAACCTGACTTTCATCATCGAGGACGGCTCGCCAAGCGACTTCAGCTGGGATGCCGGAGATGACTTCCAGGTCGTCTGGGGGCCTCAGAGGGGTACGTCTTCCTATACTTCCATAGTGAACGGAAAGCGTAGCCACACCTCCCAATACACTTATACATACGTACTTATGCCTCGCAAGACCGGAACTTTCACGATTCCGCAGGCCAGCGCGACGGTGAAGGGCAATACCATCACCAGCCCGGCCTCCACGAGCATCCAGGTCGTATCCGACGGCGCTTCCTCCTCCCAGGGAGGAACTTCCTCCAGATCTTCGGGCAGCTCCGGCTCCCAGTCGGGTTCATCCTCCGGGGCCGCCGGCACCGGCAGCATCAGCAGCGAGGACATCTTCCTGCGTTTCTCCCTCAGCCGCACTTCCGTAGTGACAGGCCAGCCTGTCACGGCATCGCTCAAGCTCTATCAGAGAGTGAACATCGCCGGTTTCGAGGACGTCAGGTTCCCGACTTTCGACGGCTTCTGGAGCCAGGAGACCTATGCTCCGTCCAATGTCGAGTTCCAGCGTGAATCCGTCGGCGACAAGATCTACAACACCGCCGTCCTGCGTACCTGGACACTTATCCCGCAGCAGTCGGGCAGCATAAAGATAGACCCTGCGGAGATAGTCTGCCTCGTGAACGTGCGTACCGGCAGCACCCCGCGCAGCATTCTGGACAGCTTCTTCCAGAGCGACTATACGACTATCCGCAAGAGAGTTACGTCCGACCCTTGCACCATCCGCGTCTCCGGTCTCCCTGCCGGCGCTCCGGCGTCCTTCGGCGGCGGAGTGGGCACTTTCAGCGTAAAGGCGAAGGTGAGCAAGGATTCGCTGAAGACCCACGATGCGGCTTCGCTCCTCGTGACCGTCAGCGGCAAGGGCAACGTGTCGCTGCTCGAGGCTCCGAAAGTTTCCTTCCCTCCTGATTTCGAGCAGTATGACGTGAAGGTGACGGATAATGTGGACAAGTCTTCGGGCGGCCTGAGCGGCAGCAAGACCTTCGAGTATCCGTTCATTCCGCGCAGCGGCGGCGAGTTCACCATCGAGCCTGTCGAATACAGCTATTATGACACTAATTCGGGCAAGTACGTGACTCTGCACACGGATCCGATTCAGATAAAGGTCGAGAAATCAAATGCTTCCGACTCTCAGGGCAGTACGCTGGAGTCCGCCCCGGCCGGAACCCTCCGCAAGGATGTGAAGACTCTCGGCGAGGACATCCGTTACATCGCCGCCGGCCACCCGAAGCTCAGCAGCCACGGAAAACTTTTCTTCGGCTCCGCGATCTTCATCGTGTTGCTCTGCCTGATCATCGCCGGAGCGACGGCGGCCTATTTCCTTCTGCGCTTCTCTCAGGCGAGACGTGCTGACGTCGCCGGCACACGCAAACGCGGTGCGAGCAAAATGGCACGCAAGCGTCTCACCCGGGCCGGCGCGTACCTCAAGGAGGGACTCTACACTGCGTTCTATGAGGAACTGCACAAGGCGCTGCTGGGATTCATTTCAGACAAATTGAGCATCAATCTTTCAGATATGTCCAAGGAAACCATACAGGAGACTCTTGTTTCCGAAGGTGTGAGCGAGCAGCTCGCCGAGTCGCTGAATCAGCTGCTCGACGCTTGCGAGTATGCCAGATATTCCCCTGATTCCGGGCACGAGGCGATGAACGCCCATTATGAGGCCGCCCTGAACGTCATTTCGTCTATCGACGGCAGCCTGAAGACGCGCAAATCCGGCGCCGGCGCGGGTGCCGCAACGCTCGCCCTCGCTGCGCTGCTGATGCTTTCTCCATTGGCCGCAGATGCGGCCAATGACTACCCTGACTCGCTGTGGACAGCGGGCGTGGAGGCGTACAGCGCAGGACAGTGGAGCGACGCAGAAGCGGATTGGACGGCTGTGGCCGGCCTCGGGATAAACTCCCCGGAACTTGAGTATAACCTTGGAAATGTGTACTTTAAGATGGGCGACTACGCCCGCGCGACTCTGCATTACGAGAGGGCGCTGAAGCTGGATCCGTCGTACGGCGACGCCCGCTTCAATCTCGAACTCACCCAGGGTTTCATTCAGGACAAGATCGATTCCGTGCCGGAGTTCTTCCTGAAGCAATGGATGCGAAAGCTCAGCTATGCAATGAGTTGCGATGCCTGGGCCGTCTGCTTCCTTCTGCTTCTGGCTCTTGCGATGGGTCTTGCCGTGGTCTTCCTTCTGAGCAGGGCTTCCGCCTCCCGCAAGGCTTCGTTCTTCGGAGGCATCGCGGCACTCGTGCTCTCGCTCTTCTGTCTCGGCTTCGCCATTTCGCAGAAGGCTGACAGGGCCAGGAACGACAGCGCGATCATTATGAAACCGGTCACTTCAGTGAAGAGTTCGCCTGGCAGCGGGACTTCGAAGGACCTCTTCGTGCTGCACGAAGGCACCAAGGTACGACTGCTTGACAGAATAGGGGATTGGCAGAACATCGAGCTCGCGGACGGACGTCAGGGCTGGCTGCCTGCATCGGATATGGAAGTTATTTAATTGAATATGAGAAGATTTGTCCTTGGCCTTCTGGCCGCTTTTGCCTGCGCTTCGCTCTCCGCCCAGGAAGACGTCGTGCGCTTCGCCTATATGACGGACCTGCATTACCCGTCGAATCCGGCTTCGATCCGCGCCTGCGTGTCGAACATCAACGCCCAGGACAGTCTGGACTTCGTGATTATCGGTGGCGACCTGACTGATTTCGGGGCCGACGAGGAGATTGCGGAGGTCAAGGAGATTCTCGACGGATTCACCCTGCCTTACTATGTCGTGGCGGGCAATCACGACGCGAAATGGTCCGAAAGCGGCTGCAATACCTTCCGCAAGGTCTTCGGATACGAACATTTCGAGTTCGAAGCTGGCGGCTGGAGATTCCTGGGCTGCAATTGCGGTCCGGATATGCGTATGGCGCCGGCCCTTCTGCCTCAGGAGAGTATGCAGTGGCTCCGCGGGCTCGAAGGCGGACAGAAGTCTGTCTTTATAAATCATTATCCGCAAGATACTTCGGTGCTGAATTACTTCGACGTCACCCGCGAGCTCAAGAGAGCGGGGGTGCGCTTCTGCATCGGAGGGCATTGGCACGTGAACCGGGCGCTGAACTATGACGGGATTCCGGCGGTGCTCGGGCGCTCCTCGCTTCCGTCAGGCAACTTCCCGGGTTACAATATTTTCCGTCTTTCCGGCGATACGGTTACGATTTCTGAAATCAGGGTCTACAGCGACTCCTCATACGTGCGCTTCCCTGCGTGGTATACCCGCGAACTCCCTGAGGTTGAGGATACTACGACTTATGATGCTGACGGGATAGCTGCGAACTATCCTTGGCTGCGCTATGACGTGAACGCGCGTTATCCTCAGGTGCAGGAAGTCTGGAAGAAGCAGGATGTGAGCAATGTGGTCGCGGGTTTCGCGCGGCGTGGCTCGACGGCTTATTATACCACCGCATCCGGCTGCCTGAAAGCGGTTTCGCTGAAGAATGGCAGCGAGAAATGGAGCCGGGAATTCCCGGGCAAGATTTTCTCCACTCCGGCGGTGAGCGGCAAGACGGTGGTTTTCGGCTGCACGGACGGCAATGTCTATGCGGTTTCCGCTTCCACGGGCAAGGTTAAGTGGTCTTACAAGGCCTCGAAGTCTGTTCTGGCTTCGCCGGTTATTCTGGACGGGAAGGTCTTTGTGGGCTCTTCCGACGGGGTTTTCAGGGCGCTTTCGCTGTCAGACGGGTCTTTGATATGGGCTTTCGACGGTGTCGAGGGTTTCGTGGAGTGCAGGCCTTATGTGGATGAAAGTCAAGTGGTTTTCGGAACCTGGGCGAACAGGCTTTATTCTCTTGATACTCAGACTGGTGAGCTGCAGTGGGTGTGGAAGTGTGCCAAGCCTTCGAGGATGTATTCTCCTGCCGCGACTTATCCTGTGAAGGCTGCGGGACGCATCTTTGTGGCGGTTCCTGACCGCAGGGTTTATGCGATAGACGCCGCGACCGGCAAGCAGCTTTTCTATGTGTCGGGAGGTCGTGAGGCCATCGGGCTTTCCGAGGACGGGAGCACTGTCTATGCTAAGAATATGGCGCATCATTCCATCGCTTTCGCTTCGGATGTTCCGCTTTCTTATGTGAATGCCGACGGGGAGCTGCCTCAGAGCTGTCTCAAATGGAATGTGGAGAACGGTATGGGTTATGAAATCTCTCCTACTGAGATACTTGAGAGAAACGGCGTTGTCTATTTCCCTTCGGACAAGGGTAATCTTTTCGCCCTTTCAGCCGCTGACGGCTCCGTGCAGTGGATTCACAAGATTTCCCTCGCGCTCATAAATCCTATGGACATCTGGACCGCCTCCGACGGCGCCACGTATGTTCTCGCATCCACTATGGACGGCGTCGTAACTCTTTTGAAAATATAGTTTTTGATTATGACCGCTGCGCTTCGGCAAGTCCCGAAGCAGCAATGTATTTCTCCGGCCGGCTTCGCCGTCCAATGCTGCCGCGGAACTTCCGAAGTCTCCGCGGCATAGTTTTTCAGAAATCCAATGGAGTGCAGTGCGCTGCACTGCACGACGCAAGGGGTCTGGGGAGTCCGCTCCCCAGACCCCTGGGGGCTGTCACGAAGTCACTGGGGGGGGGTAAAATAGAAAAGACAGACCAGAATTTCTGGTCTGTCTTTTTCGTGTGGGAGATGAGGGATTCGAACCCCCGACCCTCTGCTTGTAAGGCAGACGCTCTGAACCAACTGAGCTAATCTCCCGAACTTTGTTTTTCCGTTCATTCGTCGAACGGGATTGCAAAGGTAGTGCAAAAATTTGAATGTGCAAATATTTCTCAGATTTTTTTAAGAAATTTTCATTATCTCGTTTTTAAGCAGGATATTTGCAGAGTTCTATAGCCGGCCGGAGGCTTTCCTCCCGGCTGCAGACCGCCGAAAGGCACAAAATACACAGCACTATGAAACGCATATTGACATTAATCCTCGGACTTGCAGCGCTCACAGGCACCGCAACCCTCGCTTTTACTTCCTGCGTCGAGGACCCGTTCCTCACCCCTAACCAGGGCACCATACACAATTCCCGTCATGATCCGGGCGACAATACCAAACCTGATCAGGGCAAGGATGACAAGCAGGACCAGACCGAAGCCAACTTCCCTGGCAGCGACAAATATTCGGACAAGGTCAAGGCCCGTTATTTCGGCAATAAATACAGCAACGACACAGACGACTACGTCCTTTACTTTTATCTCGGCGAGTACGATGCGGACGGCAATTTCGTCGACGTGGGCACCGAGGCGGCCTTCGATATGCTCTGCCCGGTTACCGACGGGATGAAACTGTCAGCCGGAACCTACAGCTGCACATCCGATGATGTCTCCCCTTATCATTTCCTCGACGGTGTTGAAGAAGATGACAGTGTGTATCCTTCCTTCTTCTACAGACAGTATAGTTCAGAACGTTCCGGCATTGACCTTATAACGGACGGCACAGTGAAGGTCAGCGGCAGTGGAGACAACTATTCCCTTGAGGCCACTTTCAAGGCCGGAACGAACACCTATAAATGGCGTTATACCGGTCCGATCGAATTCATCGACGAGACCTCCGGCAGCGGCGATGACGTCCCGAAAGACGTGAAAATCGAGAAATTCTCCCGCGCGAGCGTCGAGAACCTAGGTGCCATCTGGACCGATGCTTCTGAACAGACCATCCCTGCGGACGACTGGGTGGTAACCCTCTACGGTGAGAATTATGATACTGACAATGAGTACGTTACGATAGAGCTCCTGTCCGAGAAGGGCGCCAAGTCCCTGCCGACCGGCAAATTCGACGAGTTCATCAACGTCAGCAACGCTTCAGCCTCCGTATTCAAGTCCGGCCGCATCATCGCCGGATATGCTGAGGACAACACACCTTACGGCACCTGGTACTGCAAAGGTGGGAACGCGTACTACGCAGCCCTCCAGGGTGCTCTGAACATCGAAGAGAAGGACGGAGTCTACACCGTCGACTTCGCATTCACCGACACCGACGAGACCTACGGCGGCAGCTTCAGCGGAAAATACACAGGCAAGCTCGAGACCGTCCAGTCCACTTCGAGTTCCGCACCGCACGCAAGCGCACCAGCCTTCCGCAGCTCACTCGCAACCCGCTCGCAGTCAGGCATTACCCGTAACTCGGCCGGCTCCCGCCGTCCAATGCGAAATGCTTCCGCCGCACGTAGCGCGGGGCAGGGGACTCGCTAGAATCTGAATTTTGAATTGGACGTCGTGCAACGTCACGACGTCCAATTGCATCTATAATCTTGCTATTGTTCTACTGGGGATGTTTTGGTTTTGACAGCATCGATGCGGGACAGTAAGCACGCCGGGCGTTGGAGGGTTGCCCGTTAATCTCATTCTCCAAAAATTAGTTGGCAACAACAATTACGCACTCGCTGCCTAATCGACCAAGTCGCTTAGCTTAATCGAGTCCGCCAAGGCTGCGGGCCGACGAGTATCCCTCCGGGCTTTAAGCCGGTTATGACCGGGCTCAGGGGTATCATCCAAACCGGATGCGCGGGGTAACGCCTCTGAATCCCCGTTAAGACATAGAGGATAAGTCAGCGGTGGCCCGTCTTCCGGCAGCCCCTGACCGACAACCAAAGGAAGAATAAGCGTGTAGAAAGCTGCCTTGTGCGTTGTTTGGACGGCGGTTCGAGTCCGCCCATCTCCACAACCCAACATTGAGCGTCAATCACTTACGTGTTTGATGCTCATTTTTATACACAAATTACAAACAGGTCTTGGCTTGAATGGGCTACAATTTTCGCTGGCGTTCGGGTGAGACCACAAGATGAAAAAACTGAAAGAATGCGCATTCTTTCAGTTTTTACATTATTGGCGTTTTTTCCATTCTATCGCCTGTTCTGTAAGTCTGTATTGCTGGTGAGGATGGTTGGGGGTGTCGGGATATCTCCGTTCGATAACCTTGTCTGCGAGAGCAGGGATGATATATAGCAGATTGAAGTTCTTTCTGTCTGAAAGTCCCATCTTCTGCATTATGGCGGATATAGATACATAACCGTCATCCATATTCTCTATCCGGAAAATATATGCCATTTCATCCCCCGATGATTATGCGCGGCTTGCACGGTACAGGGAAGAGCATTCGCGTCTGTGGAATGTATGGCAGCAAGGACTCAGTCTATGAATTCAATCGCGTGATTAGCCGGAGCCTCTGTCAGAACAGCTTTGTCAGGTCCAGAGACATAAATTCTTCCGCGTTGATGCCGCCGTCGCCGACAATGAATGATGTCGTCGGCTTGAACAATTCGCGGAACTTATCAAGCCCTCCGGTGCGTTTCTCCGCGTTGCTCTTGACTTCTATCGCCACCAGTGAATTCTTCTTGCGGAGTATGAAATCCACCTCGTCATTGCGCTCACGCCAATAGAAAACATCGAAACGGTGGACAAAGGCCTGGCTGACGAGATACGCACCTATTCCGGACTCGAATGTCCGCCCCCAGCTCTTGCGGTCCAGGATAGCCTGATCAAATGTCATTGGGCTATAAACCGTCTTCAGCGCATTGTTATAGACCTGAAGCTTCGGTATGCTGGATTTCCGTCTTGCAAAGTCAATGCTGTACTTCTGAATGCCGCACAGCAGACCGCTTTCAGAAAGAAGATTCAGGTAGCCGGAAAGCGTCGATGTGTTTCCTGCATCCTGCAATGAACCGACCATCTTGTTCAGTGATAGAAGTTCTCCGGAATAGGCCGCTCCAAGTTCAAAAGTCTGACGCAGGAGGGCCGGCTTTCCTACGGGCGAGTCCATCAGAATGTCCTTGTTTATCGTCGCATCTATGATTGCCGACTGAATGTACTGTCGGAAACGGTCTTCATCGTCTATCAGAGATGCGGCGCCCGGATATCCGCCATAAAATATATACTGATCAAGTGACCATCCGAAACAGTCCCTCATTTCGGCATAGCTCCAATGGCTCATCCTTATCTCTTCAAAGCGTCCGGCGAGTGACTCAGAAAGGCCTTTTTCGAGCAGGATACGGCTGCTCCCGAGCAGTAACACCTTTATGTTTCTGTCATTGAATGAATCGTCATCCCATTCTTTTTTTATAGCCTCGCTCCAGTTGGGAATTTTCTGGATTTCGTCTATTACGAGGATGATGCTTTCATAGCCTTTGCTCCTTTTCAGGCTGCGGACAGCCTCCCAGCAGTCAGAAATCCAAGTTGCGTTTGAGACCGGCACATTGTCGGCGGAGTAGAGCAGATACGGAGAGCTCAGATCTTTGAGAACCTGCTTCACTACGGTTGATTTTCCTATCTGTCGGGCGCCAATTACAACTTGAATGAACTTTCGCGGTTCTTCGATGCGGTTCTTAATTATCTGGTATTCAGCTCTTTTATACATAATTTTACATTTTACGCAGCGCATTGCGAATATTTACGCAACGCAAATATAAGTAATTCTACATTTTATGGCAAACTTCTTCTGTGGCAGGACACGATTTTTGGGCGCCGCTGCGGAAATCGCTTGAAGTGGATTTTATCGCCTTCGGTTAAAAACAGATATGAAGTAGAGGATCACATATCCTCAAGTGAGAGGCATCCTGAGATGACAGCCTGTCTGCCGAACGCGCTCTCGCTCAGGTCCGCCGTCTTCTGAGCCATCAACGCCGGAGAATACTTCTTCCTGTTCCTCTTGACTTCGTAAGCGTGTACCTTTCCGTCTAGTGAAACGGCGACTATGTCAATCTCGTTCTCCTGTGCAGAGTCGGCATTTCCCCGCTTGGAATGCCACCAGGCGCCTATCTCAAGATACTGTTGCGACTCCATCATCTTCTGGCGGAACCACCTCTCAAGTATCCTTCCGGAATATGTCGTGTAGTCGTCCCTGATGACCGCGGCGAGCGCAGAATAGTTCTTAATCTCTATCAGCGAACGGTAGCGGTCGAAATACCTGAACCAGAAGCGCAGGAACACGTCGTTTATCTCGTAACGCACGGCCTTTGATGTCCCCGAGGACCTTATCGGCCTCTTCTTGCTTATGAGTCCGTAGTCCTCCTCAAGGGTCTTCATCTGTCCGCCGAGGCTCCTCTCCCCGAGCATACCCTCTATCTGCGGCAGACAGACCTCGCCCGAGGCGATAATTCCCAGGATCGAGAAATATGTCCCGTAGTTTTTTCCGAACACCTGTATCAACATATTCTTACCCTCCTCGAAGAACTGCGAGTCCGGACGTGTCATATAGGCAACCATACTCTCCATGTCCGTACATCCGTTGTCCATCAGAAGCTCGACATACTTCGGGACTCCGCCGGTGAAGCTGTAGAGCGCGAGCAGATCGTCGTTGGTGTAGCCGGCCTTGTGGTCCGCGAGGATCTCCTTCATCACATCCGTGCGGAACGGCTCCAGGGTGATGCTGAGGTCGGCACGCCCGAACAGCGGCTGTTTCACGTCCTTGAATATCTTCTCCATCAGCGTGAAAACCGATCCGCTGACCACGAGGTTCACATTGGAACTGCGTCTCTCGCGGTCCCACACATCCTGGATGTCAGAATAGATGGAAGGATTGACGAAGAGGAAATCCTGGAACTCGTCGATGAACAGGTTGAACCGGCGGTGTTTCCCGATGCTGAGCAGCAGGGCGAATATGTCCTTGAAATGGTATATCCCCTGCGGAACAAACTCCCCGAGGGATTTTCTGATAGCCTCGGAGTACTCTGCGCAGAGGTCCGCCTCCGCTTTTTTGGAGACGAAAAGATAGACCGAGTCCGTACCCTCCATAGAGAGGCTCCCAAGAGTCGTTTTCCCGATTCGTCTGCGTCCTTTGAGCACGGTCATTTTCGAGAACTCCTCGAAAGATCGCTTCTGGATGTCTCTGAGCAGCCCCAGCTCGTATGCCCTGTCGTAATACTTCATATCCTTACATTCTTAAAGTTTACGGTTGTAAAGTTTACGGCCATAAACTTTGCAAATATATGAATTATTCAACATCCTGCAAAACAGTATGTCCAAACTACAGCCACCCTTCGTTATTATATGTTTAATGTCAGCCTCGCGGCCCGGTGTGACGCGGTCGATGTAGTGCTCATCTATCTGAGCTTCAATCTTATAAAAATCCAGATTGTTTATCTGGCCGATCTTGGAGCCGGCACTTACGGCCTGTCCGAGCTCGACATCCAGAAGGCCGAGTTCTCCATCGATAGGGGCTTTCACTGAAAGATTATCCTTTTTCCACCAAACGTCTGAGGTCCGATGCGGACAAGTCTACCAGCATCTTTTAGTATGATATATATTTCTTTATTGTCGTCGGAGACTTTGAGAGCGTCTTTGACAGTTGTTTCGATGATACATTCGGATTTTTCCTTATTTCACTCAAGATGGCGTCCATGATGGTTTGGCCACCAGCTCGGCCACTAGTTTGGTCACTAGTTTGGTCACTAGTTTGGGCACCCCTATACGATGGCCTCTTGAAGCAAACAGTTACGAACCCTTTCCCGTCCGAATATGTCGGTTCTTCCAGGCCGGCATCCCGACAGCTGTCAGCTATCTTGCGAATACCCGAGCCCCAGTTCTCCAGATAGGTCATCTTATACAGAGCTTGAGCGATTATTGGATTGTACGGGAATGAATCGTGAGACTGAAGAATCGTTTCCGGAGACAACTCGTGCGGAAGCCTTCCCGGATTCTCTATCTCAACCCTGTCATCATAAATTGCCAGCCCTGTGTGAGATAGGGCTTGCTGTCGTGTGTGAACGGCCTGTCGCCAAGATTCCACCTGTCAAAATGCAGGACAATCAGCTGCTTGCCGTTTGATTCGGGGACATCGACATACTCCGGTTTGATGTCTATGGCGGGTTCTATTCCGGACAACGCCTGAGCGATTTCTCTCCTTGTGGCATCCGTGACATCCTGACCGAGGATTTTGAGAGACGAAGGGGCGATACCGAAGATGATGAAGCCACCGTCGGTGTTGAGAAACGCACAGGCCGTGTGCATTGCATCCTTCAGTTCTCCAGTAGTTTTCTTCAGTTCCAGAGTCCTTGTCTCGTCTTTGCGGACGAGTTCCTGTATTTCGGCAATCGTCATAAACCTTGTCTTCTGTGTCCGTACAAAGTTATGAAAAGTTTTAGAAAGCAGCCCTTATCTACTTCTGTTTCTTCCAGTACTTGCAGTGGGCAATTCCATTGATTTTGTCGAAATGACCGTTCCGGTAAGCGCTTCCGCTCTTGTACTTCGGTGCGTTCCCGAAGCGCACGCACTCGCCACCCGCATTGGACGCAGCGCGCAGCGTGCGGCCGAGTGAAGATATAGTCTGTCGCCTTGACTTTTCAGGCCGGCTCGCGCCGTCCAATCACTCCTTAGCCAGATCCGCAATGAGGATGCCGTATCTTCTATTCAGAACCTCAAATTCCTGTAATTGACCAGTTTGACATCAGCCACAGAATTTTGAGGGAACAGGTGTTTCAGAAGAGTGCTTTTGCCGGACTGTCTTGGTCCGGTAACAGATATGACAGAGAAATACTGCGCCGCTTCAAGAAGCAGACTCTCCATCTTTCTTGCTATGTACTTCGTTTCCATTTTATGTAATTTTGGAATTACACTCCAAAATTACATAAAATTTTACTCTTTCAAAATTTCTCCTCCAAAATCCGGAGTCAAATTTCCCATTTTAAGGTGGGGGATAGAGACTTCCTATCGGTGTTGGTTGTTGGCGGCGCGCAGGTCGGCGAGGGAGACGTTCTCGTTGCGGTAGCGGGCATCCGGATTCAGCTCACCGTAGAACAGGAGAGGGTCATCTTCCACTTTGGCGAATCGGATGGCCTTCTGCGGACAGTTCTGGATGCAGGCGAAGCAGAATTCGCAGTCACCGGTGGTCTTGACTGAGTTGCCGTCCAGCGTGTAGTTGCCGCAAGGACACATATCCACGCAGACTCCGCATTGGACGCACGCATCCGTTATGACAAAGTACTTCTCGCTTCGCTTGAGGAAGCCGACCTCCGGGTCAATGCCAGCATATGCTATGAAACCATTGTGCATCATACGATCCTCTTCTGTGGCTGGCTCTATCCACTGCTTCCTCTCGCTTATGTCAGCCTTGATTTTTGACAGATTCTCCGGAATATGCTTGTCAATCTTCCGCTGTTCGTTCATGTCGAAGTTCGGCAGCCAGTTGTCCACCATTATGATGGTGGCGATGTAGTCGAACGGCTTGCCTGCCTTCTTCGACACCTCGTCCCAGATCTCGGCGGCGTTGCACTTTCTGTTGCCGTAGGTGAGGACCGCAAATTTGTAGTCCGCCTTCAGATTGGCCTGTCGGATGAAACGTCTGACCATATTCGGCGGCATATGGCCGTAAATCGGATAGACAATTCCTATCTCGTCGGCCTCAATATCGAATTTTTCCGCTTTCATCAGCTGCGGGATGCTGAGCAGCTCTGTGTTTTCGTCCGCAAGCTGACGGGCGATGTAAAGACTGTTGCCGGTTCCTGTAAAGTAGAGTATGACTCTCTTTGTCTTTTTACCCGAGCAGGATGCAAGGCTCGGAAGACCTATAGCCGTGGTGACCAGTCCCATAGCCACTGTCCCAAGCATTGATTTCAATGCAGTGCGTCTTGTGATTTTATTGTCTCCGATCATTTCTTCTT
>CAVCSJ010000031.1:0-17043 GCA_963604895.1 bacterium | reverse complement strand
AGGCCTCTCTATGGCATTATGCTATGTAGACGGTTTGAAAATCGGTTGCGGGCAGATGCTCCGGCAGACTCCGTGACCGTATTGGACGGCGAAGCCGGCCGGGGAAATGGATTACGGTCACGGAGTCTGCCGGAGTGCGCCCGCCCTATTGGACATAACATACAAAAAAAGAGGCTGACTATCAGTCTTATGACTTTTTAGTCACCCTCATTTTGTCCTCCTGCCAGCAAAGACGATGCTAATAGAATCAGATCACTCCGCTGCCGATCATTTCCTCGCCATCGTACCAGACGGCGAACTGGCCTGCGGTTATGCCGCGCTGAGGGGAGTCGAAAAGAATGTACATCGCGTCCTCGCGGCGCAGAAGCGTCGCGTCCTGGAGCGGCTGACGATAGCGGATTCTTACGCGGTAGCGGCGCGTCTCCCCGACAGCCATTTCCTGGTCCGGACGGACCCAGTGCAGTTCTCCGGCTGAAATCCTGAGACAGCTGCGGGACAGCCCCTTGTGCTGATGCCCCTGTCCGAGATATACGATATTCGCATCCACATCCGTCGCTATAACGAAGAGCGGTTCGCTGTGCCCGCCGATATTCAGGCCCTTGCGCTGCCCGATGGTATAGAACTGAGCCCCTTCGTGTTGCCCGAGAATCTGTCCGTAAGGATTTGCCTTATAGCGGGTTTTGCGAACGTGATGCTTTCCGCTCCGGTAAGTTTCCGTCTCGAATCTTATCGAATCATAGCTTAAAGGGGAGGATATGAGCTTCAGATCCTCTGAACTCAGAGCCGCAAACTTTTCGGAAGAATAATCGTTCCGCGAAGCCTCCGGAGAGTACTGCTTATCCTCTGAAATATAACTGGTTATGCTGCGAAGCGGCACTGAAGGATCGCGAAGCAGCGAAGAAAGCACAGAAAGAGAGGAACGGTATTGGACGGAGTCCGAGTAAAAAGCGTCGAAGACTTCCACGATGTCTCCTTCAACGCTGCGGAGCTTCTGCTGGAGGAACACCGGCAGGTCGACCTTGCCCACGAAGCAGATGCCCTGCGAGTCCTTCTTGTCCGCCGACGGCAGGTCCGCGTCGTGCGCGATCTGACGGACCTCTTTCTTCAGCAGTCCGCCTATCGGGAATATCGCTTTACTTAGCTGAGTCTGAGTGAGTTGGCAGAGGAAGTAACTCTGGTCCTTGCCCGGGTCCACGCCCTCGAAGATGCGGTAGACGGTCTCGCCGCCCGGAGTCAGGAAACTGTCGCTTCTGCAGTAATGTCCGGTCGCAACTGCGTCTGCGCCCAATCTCTCGGCGGCTTTCAGGAAGGCGTCGAATTTGATCTCGCGGTTGCAGAGCACGTCGGGATTCGGAGTGCGGCCGTGCGAGTACTCGTCGAACATATAGTCGACTACGCGCTTGCGGTATTCCTCGCTCAAGTCCACGAAATAGAAGGGGATACCTATCTTGCGTGCGACCATTTCAGCTACGAAGCGGTCCTCTTCCCATTCGCAGTCGCCGTGAAGCGTGCCTTCCGTGTCGTGCCAGTTCTGCATAAACATAGCGAAGACATCGTAGCCCTGCTGCTTGAGCAACAGGGCCGCTACGCTGGAGTCGACGCCTCCGGATAGTCCCACGCATATTTTCATTTCATGAAAATTTTCATCAATTGTTTAATACTGGGGGACGTGTCCCCCAGACCCCCTTGGTCGCTTCGCTCCTTAGGAGCTTCGAAACAACTTAGGAGCTCAGAAACAACGCTTTTCTCTAAAATTGCTTGCCGCTGAACTTGGCGGCGAGGCTCTTGGCCGCGTCGGCGATCTCCTCGTCACTTAAAGGCTTCTGATTCACGGCTTTGGCACTGGCGCGCCCCTCGCGCTTCTCCTTGTCGAACTGCTCCTTCAGAGCCTCGAACTGCCTCTTCGTGTCGAAGGTGAACTCTCCGTTCTTTATCCACGCGAAATATGACGGCTCGGAAGCGTAAACCTCGCGGGCGGTCTTTCCCTTGTGCTTGCCGAAAGTTATGACAGCTTCCTTGGCGTCATTCCACGCAAGGCGGCCGGCATAATCGATGGTCTTGTTCTTGGTGGAGAAATTGGCGAGAAAATCCACATCGTTCTTCAGTGTCTCAGGGTAGCGGTCGAGCTCACCCTTCAGCACCTTGTATGTCGCAACTGTGTCAGCCTCAGCGGAATGCGCGTTCTCGAAATCCTCACCTCCGCAGTAGAATCTGTAGGCGGCCTTGAGATTTCTCGGCTCCATCTGATGATAGATGCCCTGCACGTCCACCATCTTCACCTCGTGCAGATTCACACCCTTTATGACATCCAGGATATGCTGGAACTTTCCTCTGACTTCTGCAGAGGCGTTCGGGTGTGTCTCCAGATAGCTGCCTGTGTAATAACGGAGCCTCTCTATCTCCTCCGAAAGCATCGGAAGATCGAACTTGGCGGAGTTGAATCCTGCCAGATCGCTGTCTTTCAGCCAGTCCAGCACTTCCTCCACTACATCGCAGAATCTCGGGCAGTCCTTCAGCTCCTCATCCGAAATGCCGTGCACGGCCTGGGCGCCCGGAGTGATGGGCTTCTGCTCGCGTTTCTCATAGTCCCAGGGCTTCAGCCTCCAGGTCTTTATCCTTTCCTCTCCTCCGGGGAGAATCTTCACGAAGCTGAGCTCGATCATCGAGTCAGACACGATATTCAGTCCCGTACTTTCGATATCGAAAAACACGAGAGGTCTTTGCAGTTGGAGTTCCATCTGTTTAAATAGCTACAGGCATTATGATTCCGCAGATCTTCTCGCTCTCGGCTTCCTCTTCGGAAGGGAGAATGAGGGCTGCGCGGCGTGCATCGGCGAACTTCATCACCACGTTCTCGCAGGTCATATTGCTGAGAATCTCGATGAGGAACGGAGACTTGAAACCGATGGTCAGCTCGGCGCCGCTGTAGTCGCAGGCGATCTTGTCGTATGCTGCGATGGCGAAACCGAGGTCCTGGGAAGTCACCTCGAGCTGATTCTCCTTGAGCTCGAACTTCACGTGGTTCGAAGCCTTGTTCGCGCAGACGGAGATACGGCGGATGGTGTTCAGGAACTGCTGGCGGTCTATCTTGAGGATATTGGAATTAGTCTGAGGGATTACCTCGCGGTACTTCGGATACTTGCCGTTGATGAGGCGGCAGACCAGTGTGGTGGATGCGAAGCTGAATACCGCCGACGAAGTGTCGAAGCTTACGCGGACAGGCTCGTCATCCTTGACCAGCAGTGACTTGAGCACTCCGGCGGCCTTCTTGTGAAGGATGAAGGAAAGCTTGGCGTCAGTCTTCACGTCAGTCGTGGTGTAGCAGATCAGCTTGTGTGAATCCGAAGCCACGAGAGTGGTGGAATCCACGTCCATATCGAAGAAGATACCGTTCATCGCAGGTCTCATCTCGTCGTCGGCTGTCGCGTAGATGGTGCTGTTTATGCCTTCCAGAAGGCTGGCTGACTTGAATGTCACGACGGAAGCGTCCTCCTTGACACCCTTCGTGGCAGGATAGTCCTCGGCCGGGAAGAACGGAAGCACGGAGTTACCGCTGCTCCATACGCAGTCGAATGAACTGTCGCCGGCGGTCTTGATGCTTATCGGCTGGTCCGGAAGGGCCTTCAGCAGATCGATTATGTGTCTGGCGGGCACTGCCATCCTGCCCTCCTCGAGGGTGGAATCCACCTCCACTTCCGTCACCAGTGTCAGTTCTGAGTCTGATGCGGTTATCGTCAGGATGTTACCCTCCAGTACGAAGAGGAAGTTCTCCAGAATGGGAACGGGAGACTTCATCGGGAGTGCCTTGGAAACATCCGTTATGCCTTTCAGCAGGCTTGCGCTTGAAACTTTAAAATCCATAGTCGAATCATTTATACCAGCTACAAAAGTAATAATAATTCCTCTAAGAAAGAAGAGTATGACAAAATGTTTTTGGCATAACATTTGACTGATTCCCGCGCGGACCTGCCCGAAGTCATTTTCCACGCAGACCCCGTGAAAGAAAGAAATAACAAAAATATAACAGTTATGAAAAAGTCACTTATCACAATTCTGGTTGCCGTTCTGCTGAGCGGAATCACAGCTTATGCCGTTGCCAGCAGCTCCTCCAAGAACGCAGCTGGAGCTTCCTCTGCTGTCAGTCCGGAGATGTACAGGACTGTCAATCTGGCACAGACCGACTATCCTGATTTCACATACGCAGCCGAATCGGCCGTCGATGCAGTCGTATACGTGGCCGTCACCGTAACTTCCAAGTCTGACTATCAGATCGACCCGTTCTTCCGCTTCTTCTTCGGAGATGTCACTCCGCAGTCCCGTGAGCAGCACGGAAGCGGCTCGGGCGTAATCATCCGTCCTGACGGATATATCGTTACCAATAACCACGTGGTCGAGAACGCCACCAAGGTCGAGGTTACTCTGAATTCGAACCAGACCTACGAGGCCAAGGTAATCGGCACCGACCCGGCCACCGACGTGGCTCTCATCAAGATTGAAGCAGAAGGCCTTCCTACAGTGGAATTCGCTGATTCAGACGATCTTCGCCTCGGCGAATGGGTGCTCGCAATCGGCAGCCCGTATGACCTCCGCTCCACCATTACCGCCGGCATCGTCAGCGCCAAGGGCCGCACGATGGGCAACTCCTCCCGCGAGGGCGGCGTACGCATCGAGTCATTCATCCAGACCGACGCTGCGGTCAATCCGGGCAACTCCGGCGGCGCACTCGTGAACAAGGCCGGCCAGCTCGTGGGCATCAATACCGCAATCATCTCACAGACAGGTTCTTACTCCGGATATTCATTCGCAGTTCCTTCGAACATAGTAAAGAAGGTCGTTTCTGACCTCATCGATTTCGGAAGCGTGAAAAGAGCTATGCTCGGCGTCACCATTTCCGACATCAACGAAGAAATCGCCACGAATTTGAAACTTTCTTCCCGCAAGGGCGTATATATTAATGGAGTTTCAGAAGGCGGCACCGCTGACAAGGCCGGAATGAAGAAAGACGACATCGTCATCTCTCTCGGCGGCCACAGCGTGGACAAGGCTTCCGATCTCCAGGAGAGGGTGAACAGCTTCCACCCGGGCGATGAAACTACCTGCGTAGTTATCCGCAACGGAGAGCAGATAACCCTCAACCTCACTTTCCAGGGGACTATGGATGAGACCGGCACCGTATCAGAGGACGGTTCGATAGCATTCTACGGGTCCAAGCTCCAGAAGGCGCCGAAGGAAGTGCTGGAACAGCTCGGTTTGAAGAGCGGCGTGGAAATCGTCTCCGTAGGTGAAGGCAAGCTTCTGAGTGCAGGCGCATCCGAAGGCTTCATAATCCTCTACGTGAACGACCAGGCCGTCAGCAAGCCTGAGGACGTGATAGAGATAGCAAAGAAAGCGAAGAGAGCCATATATATCGAGGGTGTAACCGCCCGCGGCAAGGCTGCTTACTTCGGATTCGGCAAGGAGTAGACCCGCGAGGGAGTCTCCCGTTGCTTGAAAGGACGTGTCTCTGTCATCGGAGGCGCGTCCTTTTTGGCCGCTGAAGCGTCCAATGCTGTTCCGGAGGTCTGGATTGGACGCCGCCGTGCGGCGGCCGAAGACGGAAATTAGATAATAATATATTAAGAATGAGACAGTTAAAGATTACAAAGTCCATCACTAACCGCGAAAGCGCGTCGCTGGACAAGTACCTCCAGGAGATTGGACGCGAGGAACTCGTGTCCCCGGAAGAGGAAGTGGAGCTCGCGCAGCGCATCCGCAAGGGCGACGAGGCCGCGCTCGAGAAACTCACCCGCGCGAATCTGCGTTTCGTGGTGTCGGTGGCGAAGCAGTATCAGAATCAGGGCCTCAGCCTTCCGGACCTTATCAACGAAGGCAACCTCGGTCTGATCAAGGCTGCGGAGAAGTTCGACGAGACCAGAGGTTTCAAATTCATTTCCTATGCTGTATGGTGGATCCGCCAGAGCATACTCCAGGCCCTGGCCGAGCAGTCCAGAATCGTGCGGCTGCCTCTGAATCAGGTAGGTTCATTGAACAAGATAAACAAGGCCCTCGGCAAATTCGAGCAGGAAAACGAACGTCAGCCTTCTAATGAGGAATTGGCTGAAATGATAGAGGTTCCGAAGGATAAAATCGCTGATACTCTGAGAGTTTCGGGCCGTCACGTCTCTGTCGACGCTCCTTTCGTGGAGGGCGAGGATAACAGCCTCCTGGACGTTCTTCCGAACGACGATTCGCCTTCGGCCGACCGCGGCCTCGTGAACGAGAGTCTCAGCACCGAGATTGACCGCGCCCTTCAGATCCTCACTCCTCGCGAGAGAGAGATCATCAAGAGCTTCTTCGGCATCGGATGTCAGGAGATGACACTTGAGGAAATCGGTGAAAGACTGGACCTTACACGCGAAAGAGTCCGTCAGATAAAGGAAAAGGCAATCCGCAAGCTCAAGAAGCCAAGCGCCTGTGAGCTGCTTAAAGGATATCTCGGATAATGACCCCTGAACAGTTTCTCGCCTCGAAGGCCACAGTGGCCGTAAAGGCACTCTATAATGTTGATATCGAGCCGTCTGCACTTCAGGTGACGGCCACCAGAAAAGAATTCGAAGGCGACTTCACCCTCGTGGTGTTTCCGCTTCTCAAGATTTCCCACAGCGCTCCGGACGCTACCGGTGCCGCCATCGGCGCCTGGCTTCAGGAGAATGTCCCGGAGGTCGGCTCCTACAATGTAGTGAAGGGCTTCCTTAACATCTGTCTTTCACAGCTTTACTGGACAGAGCTCTTCTCTTCCATCGCTTCGGACGGCAATTTCGGACGCCTTCCGTCCACAGGCCGCCGCGTTATGGTCGAATTCTCTTCGCCGAACACGAACAAGCCTCTGCATCTCGGACATATCCGCAACAACCTTCTCGGCTCCTCCGTTTCGGACCTTCTCAAGGCCGCAGGCGAGGATGTCATCAAGGTGACTCTCGTAAATGACCGCGGAGTCCATATCTGCAAGTCTATGTATGCCTGGCAGAAGTCATTCCCGGATGTCACTCCTGAAAGCAGCGGCAAGAAGGGCGACCATCTGGTAGGCGACTGCTATGTGGAGTTCAACCGCATCTATACCGAAGAGGTCAAGGCACTTGTGGCCGGCGGGATGAGCGAGGACGACGCCAAGAAGGAGGCCCCTTGTATGAAGGCCGTCCACGAGATGCTCATCAAATGGGAGCAGGGCGACCCTGAGGTCCGCGCGCTCTGGGCAAAGATGAATTCCTGGGTGTTCGCCGGATTCGACGAGACCTACAAGGCCCTCGGCATTTCCTTCGACAAGGTTTACTACGAACACGATACTTATCTTCTCGGTAAGGAATTGGTACAGAAGGGACTGGATATGGGCGTGCTGGTACGCGACCCTGACGGCTCCGTATGGTGCGACCTTACCGCCGACGGCCTGGACCGCAAGCTTCTGCTGCGTTCTGACGGCACATCGGTCTATATGACCCAGGACCTCGGCACAGCCGAGAAGCGTTTCTCCGAATTCAACCTCGATTCCCACGTATATGTGGTCGGTGATGAGCAGAACTATCATTTCCAGGTTCTGAAACTCATCCTTGGAAAGCTCGGATTCGACTGGGCATCAAGGATTTACCATCTTTCATACGGTATGGTCGAGCTCCCTGAGGGCAAGATGAAGTCCCGCGAGGGCACGGTTGTCGACGCCGATGACCTCATCGAGCAGATGTACCAGGAGGCCAAGGCTACTTCCGAGGAGTCCGGCAAGCTCGCCGACGTCTCCGAGGAGGAGAAGGAGCGCCTGTACAGAATGATCGGCCTCGGAGCCCTCAAGTATTTCATTCTCAAGGTGGATCCTAAGAAGAAGATGCTCTTCAACCCTAAGGAGTCCATCGATTTCAACGGCAATACAGGTCCTTTCATCCAGTATACCCACGCCCGCATCTGTTCCATCCTCCGCAAGGCGGATGCACAGGGCATTTCCCACGCCGCTGACAGTGTCGCTCTCGATACTGAGCTCAGCGCCAAGGAGATACGCCTCATCAAGATACTGAACAGCTACCCTCAGAAGGTCGCCGATGCAGCCGCGCAGTTCTCTCCGGCCATCATCGCGAACTTCTCCTACGACCTTGCCAAGGAGTTCAACCAGTACTATCACGAGACCGCCATCCTCAAGGAAGAGAATGAAAAGATTCTGCGTTTCCGCCTCGTGCTGATCCAGACTCTTGCCGCGGTACTCCGCTCCGCAATGGGAATCCTGGGTATCGAACTTCCTGAAAGAATGTAAAATGCCTGATACGCAAGCATATATGTTCCCTACTTCCGTCAAGGAGGTTGAGGCTCTCGGCTGGGACTACATCGATGTCATCTTCTTTACCGGAGATGCCTTCGTGGACCATCCGTCCTTCGGAACCGCTTGCATATCAAGATATCTGCAGAAATTCGGCTATCGCGTTGCAGTCGTCCCCCAGCCCAACTGGAGGGACGACTTGCGTGATTTCCGGAAACTCGGAGCGCCGCGCCTGTATTTCGCCGTGAACTCCGGCGCGATGGATTCGATGGTGAACCATTACACCGCCGCGAAGCGCCTGCGTCACGAGGACGCATACACACCGGAGGGCCGTTTCGGCCAGAGACCGGACTATGCGGTCACCGTCTACACGAAAATCCTCAAGCAGATCTACCCGGAGGTGCCTGTTGTGATTGGCGGAGTCGAGGCATCGCTCCGCCGCCTGACACATTATGACTATTGGCAGGACCGCCTGTTCCCTTCGATTCTGGTCGACAGCGGTGCGGACTGGCTCTGCTACGGAATGGGCGAGCTGCCGATGCTGGAGCTCACGCGCGCGATCGAAGCTCGCCGCAGCCTGCACGAGATGCGCAAGATTCCGCAGCTTGCGTTCTATATGAGCGGCACCTCGACTCTCAAGGACGCTCTTTTTCTTCGTTCTTACGAACAATGTCTCTCTGATCCGCGCTCCTTCGCCGAGAATTTCAACCAGATCGAGACTCACGCGAATATGATGCATCCTGCGGTCATCATCGAGCCCTGCGGCAAGGGCTATGTGCAGGTAAATCCGCCGTATCCTCCTGTGGATGAGAAGACTATGGATTCGTTCTGGGATCTGCCGTTTACGAAACTCCCTCATCCGCGCTATCAGGGAAAGAGGATTCCGGCGTACGATATGATCAAATATTCGATCACGACGCACCGCGGCTGTTTCGGAGGATGTAATTTCTGCACCATCGCCGCCCATCAGGGCAAGTTCATCCAGTCGCGTTCCGAGGAGAACATTCTCAGGGAAGTGCGCGCGCTGAACTCTCTTCCGGGCTTCGCCGGAAACATTTCCGATCTGGGGGCCCCTACGGCCAATATGTACGGGATGGGAGGGCGTGACAAGAGTCTCTGTGACAAATGCCGGCGCAAATCCTGCCTCTTCCCGATGCCTTGCCGCAACCTGGACCGCTCGCACGCCCGTCTGCTGAAACTCTATGCCGATGTGCTGAAAGTCAAGGGAATAAAGCACGCCTACATAGGAAGCGGAATCCGTTATGACCTCTTCCTTACCGAGGATGGCTTCGTGGACGAGACTTCCTGCCCTTATTTCAGGGAGCTGGTGCTGAGGCATACTTCGGGACGTCTCAAGGTGGCTCCGGAACATACCGAAGACAAGGTCCTGAATTATATGGGCAAGCCGTCCTTCCGCCTTTTCGAGCGTCTGAGGACGGAGTTCGGCAAGATAGTCCGCAAGGCCGGTGTCCGCACCGAACTTGTTCCTTATTTCATCTCCTCGCACCCGGGCTGCACTATGAAGGATATGGAGAAACTGGCCTCGAATCCGGCCCTGAAGGGCATCTGGATGGAGCAGGTGCAGGATTTTACACCTACTCCTATGACCGTTTCCTCGGTGATGTTCTATACGGGAATCGATCCGCGGACGATGAAACCGGTCTTCGTGGAGAGGGATCCTGAGAAGAAAAGAAAGCAGAAGTCGTTTTTTTTCAGAAAAAAGGTGTGAAGAATGTTGTGTGTAATTAGTTTTTGTCCTATTATTGCACGCAGAAAATTATATGACACCTATGAAACAAATAGACAATAAGAAACGTCACGTAGTAAGCTACGAGAATATGTCCGAGGAAGTTGCGGCAGCATTCAACGCCAAGTATCCGAAGGGCTTCAATGACTATCTCCCCGATCTCATCAAGTACACCAAGCCTGACGGAACCCCGTTCTACGCGGTTACGCTGGAGGTTCCGGACGCCATCTATCTTGTGAAGATAAAGATCAAGACCGATGACGTGGACGACATCGAAAGATGGCTCGAGGGCGAGGAAGAGGCTGAAGAGAGCCAGGTAACCGGAGGTGCCGAGGAGTCTCACGAGGGTGACGCCCTTCCTGACGACAACATTTCCCAGTACGGCACTGACGAAGATTCAGCGGACGGGGACGCATGATGGTTCCGAGACTGTCCGCAAGGAACAAGCTCCTCGCGCTGTCTCTTCTTGTGGGATGTCTTTCAGGTGGTGCGGCAGTTCTGCTGCACTTTCTGATTTCACTCATCAAGACTGCGGCGAACGGAGTTTTTTCCTTTTTACCGGGGCATTGGCAGTGGCTGGTGCTTCCGGGCGTGGGCATGCTCGTTTCTCTGCTGATAGTCAAATACATAGTTAAAGACAACATCAGTCACGGAGTGACCAAGGTTCTTCAGGCCATCTCCAATAAACAGTGTTTCATCAAGGCGCATAACGTCTGGTCCTCGATCGTGACGAGTGCGGTTACCATTGGACTCGGCGGCTCTGTGGGCGCCGAGGCCCCGATAGTCTACACCGGAGCGGCGATCGGCTCGAATCTCGGGCGGCGCTTCGGGATGAGCTACCGTCAGATGGCGATTCTGCTGGGCTGCGGCGCGGCGGGCGCGCTGGCGGGAATCTTCAAGGCGCCTCTCGCGGGAGTGCTCTTCACGATGGAGATTCTGCTCTTCAACATCTCGATGTCTTCGCTGATGCCGCTGCTGCTTTCCACTGTGTCGGCGACGGTGATTTCCTACATTTTCACAGGCTCGCAGGCTGAGTTTGCGGCGACGATCATTCCGTTCCGCCTGGCGAATTTCCCGTTCTACTGCGTTCTGGGCGCCTTCTGCGGACTTTTCTCCGTATTTTTCGTGCGCTGCACCCTCTGGCTTGAGGACCGCGCGGCGAAGGTGCTGAACCCGTATAAGAAGTGGGTAGTCTGCGCCGTCGCGCTCGGACTTCTCATTTTCCTCTTCCCGCCTCTGTACGGCGAGGGCTACGACTGGGTGAGAATGCTTCTGAACAGCGGAAACCCTGATTTTTCGGACGTTACGCTGCTTTCCTTCCTGACGCGCTCGTCCTGGGGGATTGTAGTCTTCTTCACTCTGGTAATGCTTCTGAAAGTATTCTCGATGACCTTCACCAATGCCGGCGGGGGAGTCGGAGGAACTTTCGGACCTACGCTTTTCGTCGGCGCGATTGCCGGTTTCGTGATAGCCAGGGTGCTGAATCTGGCAGGTCTTGACGTGCCGGAGTCGAATTTCGTGCTCGTCGGGATGGCCGCGATGATGGCGGGCGTGATGCAGGCCCCGCTGACGGCGATCTTCCTTATCGCGGAGGTTACAGGAGGCTATGACCTCTTCCTTCCGCTGATTCTGACGGCAGCCGTATCTTTCGGAACCACAAGGATTTTCGAGAAATATTCCATCTATACCAAGCGTATAGCGCAGACCGGAGAGCTGCTCACTCACGACAGCGATCAGGCAGTGCTTACGCTTATGAGCCTCTCGCATCTGGTCAGCGACAAATATCCGCGCATCTCACCTGATGCCAAGCTCTCCGACGTGGTCAATGTCTTCAAGTCGAGCGACGCCCACGTCTATGCAGTGGTCGATGACCACGGAGTGTTCTGCGGCCAGATTACGGTGGACAACATCCACAAGCTCACGCTCCGTACAGACGAGTATGACACATTGTCTGTCCGTGACTTTATGGACCAGCCGCAGGCGTTCATATATGCCGACGACAAGATGGAGGCCGTTATGGACAAGTTCGACAAGACGGGGGCCTGGCGACTGCCGGTAGTGACGGAGGACCGCAAGTATCTCGGCTATGCCTCGCGCTCGCGCATTCTGACGGCGTACCGCGAGATGCTCAAGGATTTTTCACAGGATTAACAGCACTCTATGAAGGAAATATATATCAGACATATTGCGGACGCTATGTCCGTAAAGGATTGGCAGATAGAGAATTGTGTCTCGCTTTTCGATGAGGGCGACACGATTCCGTTCATCTGCCGCTACCGTAAGGAACGCACCGGCGGACTCGACGATGCAGAGGTCGCCGAGGTGCGGCATTGGTACGATGTCTTTGCGGAGATGGAAAAGCGCAAGGCTACGATTCTTGAAACCATCTCATCGCAGGGGAAATTGACGGACGAGCTGCGCTCGGCCGTCGAAAGCTGCGTGGATTCTTCTGCGCTCGAGGACCTGTATCTGCCTTACCGCCCGAAGAGGCGCACGCGCGCGACTGCAGCGAAGGAGGCCGGGCTCGAGCCTCTGGCCGACAAGATGTATGCGGTGAAGCTGAAGGATCCCGCCGTCGAGGCACGCAAGTTCCTCAGTGACAAAGTCGCCACGGTGGAGGATGCTCTCGCGGGAGCACGCGACATCATAGCCGAGAGGCTCAGCGAGACTGCTTCCGTACGCGAGACTCTGCGCTCGATTTTCCGTACCCGCAAGGTGGTTTCGAAAGCGACGAAGGCCGCGAAGTCTTCCCAGGAAGCCTCCAAATACCGCTCGTATTTTTCATTCTCGATGCCTCTGTCCAGAATCCCTTCGCATAATCTTCTGGCGATGCTACGCGCTGAGAATGAGGGATTTCTGTCGCTGAGCATCGACGCGGATCCGGAGAAATGCGGGGCTAAGATCTACTACGATTTCTGCAAGGCGAATTCCTATCCGGCTCCGGCTCTCGCCGAGCAGCTTCACCTGGCATTCGACGATGCATACAAACGTCTGCTGGAACCTTCCATCAGCAACGAAATTCTGAAGGAGGCGAAGCAGAAGGCTGATATTGAGTCTATTAACGTATTCGGAGAGAACCTCCGCCAGCTGCTTCTCTCCGCTCCGCTGGGGCAGAAGAGGGTGCTGGCCATAGATCCGGGCTTCCGCAACGGCTGCAAGACCGTCTGCCTGGATGAGCAGGGGAGACTTCTCCATCACGAGATCATATTTCCGCATCCTCCTCAGAATGAAAAGGTAAAGGCCATTATGGCGGTAAGTTCGATGATAGAGAAATACGGAATCCAGGCCATCGCCGTGGGTAACGGAACCGCCAGCCGCGAGACAGAGGATTTTCTGCGCAAGGTTCATCTCCCTGAAGGCTGCAAGGTCTGGACGGTGAGCGAGGACGGAGCGTCAATTTACTCCGCTTCGGATGTGGCCCGCGCCGAATTCCCCGACGAGGACGTCACCGTGCGCGGCGCCGTGTCCATCGGCCGCCGTCTGATGGACCCGCTCTCCGAGCTTGTGAAAATAGATCCGAAATCTCTGGGAGTCGGTCAATATCAGCACGATGTGGATCAGGGCCTGCTTCGGGAGAAGCTGGACAACGTGGTGTCTTTCTGCGTGAACAGCGTGGGCGTGAACCTGAATACTTCGAGCCCGTACCTTCTGAGTTACGTCTCCGGCATCGGGCCTTCGCTCGCTGACAATATCGTGTCCTACCGCAGCTCGAACGGCGCATTCACTTCACGCTCGGAGCTTCGCAAGGTGCCCCGTCTAGGTGCCAAGGCGTTCGAACAATGCGCCGGTTTCCTTCGCATTACGGGTGCCGCGAACCCTCTGGACAATTCCGCCGTTCACCCCGAGTGCTATCATATAGTGGACAGGATGGCGTCAGATCTGGGTATGCCGGTCTCCGCCCTCGTGGGCAACGCCGATGCCTGCTCGCGCATTGACGCTTCGAAATATGTGGAGGGCGACTGGGGCCTGCCGACCATAAACGACATCATAAAGGAATTGGCGAAGCCGGGACGCGACCCGCGCGAGAGCGCCGAGGAGTTCGAGTTCGCGCAGGACGTGCATACGCTCGAGGACCTCTTCCCGGGGATGGAACTGCCCGGCATCGTGACGAACATCACGAACTTCGGAGCCTTCGTCGACATCGGTCTGCACGAAAACGGCCTGATCCACGTCTCTCAGATGGGCGTGCGCGGCCCGGTGGACCCTTCGAAGGTCCTCAAGCTCCACCAGAAGGTCCGCGTGAGCGTGCTGAACGTCGACACGGAGCGAAACCGCATCGCATTGCGTCTGCTGAAATAGAAATTGGACGGCTCGCACGAGCCGTCCAATCGTTTATATGATAATTGGACGCAATTCTTGCGGCCGATTAAAATCACTTGTTTCCTGAAGTTTACGCTTTCGCTCTCGGGCGGATCTTGCGGAAACGCAGGCCGATGACTCCCCAGAACGCTTCGCCGAAGATGCCGCTCGACATTTTCGAAGTGCCTTTCTGGCGGTTCACGAAGATGACAGGCACTTCCGCGACCTTGAAACCCAGACACTTGGCGCTGTACTTCATCTCGATCTGGAAGCCGTAGCCTTTCATCTTTACGCGGTCGAGGTCGATCGTCTCGAGCACGCGGCGGCTGTAGCAGACGAAGCCGGCGGTCGAGTCGTAAATCTTGATTCCCAGCACCGTGCGCACGTAAACCGATGCGTAGTAAGACATTATGATGCGGCCTATCGGCCAATTGATTACGCTTATTCCGTGGCAGTAGCGCGAACCGATGGACATATCCGCCCCCTGCTTCGCGCAGGCGTCGTAGAGTCTCGGCAGGTCGTCAGGGTCGTGCGAGAAGTCGGCGTCCATCTCGAAAATGTAGTCGTAACCTTTCTCCAGGGCCCATCTGAAACCTGTCAGGTAAGCTGTGCCGAGGCCGAGCTTGCCGCTGCGCTCCAGGATGAAAAGTCTTTCTGGAAGCTCTTTCATAAGCTCCTTCACGATGGCTGCGGTCCCGTCGGGCGAGCCGTCGTCAATGACGAGTACGTCGAATGAGCCTTCCAGCGCCGTCACGCGGCGGATTATGGCTTCGATGTTCTCCTTTTCGTTGTAGGTGGGGATGATGACTATCTTTCTGTCCATTGTGTTATGTGTTTCCGGAATGCCTCCGATTCACAAAAGTAGTAATTTATCGCTGAATTGAATTATAAAATTGTGCTAAATTCTGCATATTTTTTCTTTATTGCTCCTTTATATTTAGAGTTGGCAAAAAAATATTACATTTGCAGATACGAAATTTTTTAAAACCATATATTTATGAAAAGAATCAACTGCTTTATTCCTTTTCAGGATGCAGACCAGGTAAGAGTAACCGTTGAGAACCTCAAGGCCCAGGATGAAGTTAACAGGATCTATTTCGTGAAAAGCGATGAAACTCCTGTCCCTGAGTTCCCTGAATGTGGTGTCATCGCCGCTCCTTCACTCAAGTGCACCGAGGCCATACGCAAGATTGCCGATGCTTCGGATGCGGAGTTCTCTCTGATTTACACCAAGACCACCCAGCTGAGTTTCGTGCTTTTCGCCCTCGAGCGTATGCTCTCCCTCGCTGAGGATTCTTCGGCCGCGATGATTTATGCCGACCATTTCAATGAGGTGGACGGCGTCCGCAGCAATGCTCCGGTGATTGATTATCAGGAAGGTTCTCTGCGCGATGACTTCGATTTCGGAGGACTTCTGCTTTACCGTGCGTGCGCTCTGAAGGAGGCAGTTATCCGTATGTCGGCTGATTATCAGTTCGCCGGCCTTTATGACCTCCGTCTGAAAGTGGCTGAGAAAGGAGTTCTCGAGCACGTCAACGAATACCTCTATTATGAAGTGGAGACCGATACCCGCAAGTCGGGCGAGAAGATCTTCGACTATGTGGATCCCAAGAACCGCGCTGTCCAGATCGAAATGGAAAAGGCCTGCACCGAGCATCTCAAGGTAGTGGGCGGTTTCCTGGAGCCGAAGTTCAAGCACATCGAGTTCAGCGACGATTCCTTCGAGTATGAGGCTTCCGTGGTCATCCCTTGCAAGAACCGTGTCCGCACCATCGCAGATGCCATTTCTTCCGCACTTTCCCAGAAGACTAACTTCAAATATAATGTAATAGTGGTCGACGACAATTCCGAGGACGGCACGGTGGATGTCATCAGGAAGTTCGTCGGGGACCCTAAACTTATATATATAGCACAGGACAAGTCCTATCACGCCATCGGCGGCAACTGGAACGTGGCTCTTCACCATCCTAAGTGCGGAAAGTTCGCCATCCAGCTCGACTCTGACGACGTGTACTTCGATGAAAACACAGTGCAGAAATTTGTCGACGCATTCTATGCACAGAACTGTGCAATGGTCGTAGGTACCTACAGAATGACCAACTTCCATATGGAGACCCTGCCTCCGGGAATCATCGACCATCGCGAGTGGACTCCGGACAACGGCCGCAACAATGCTCTCCGCATCAACGGGCTCGGCGCTCCGCGCGGATTCTATGTTCCGCTTCTGCGCACCATCAACTTCCCGACCACGAAATATGGGGAGGATTACGCCGTCGGACTCCGTGTCTGCAGAGAATATCAGATCGGTCGCATTTATGACGTGGTATACAACTGCCGCCGCTGGGACGACAATTCTGACGCCAACTGTGACGTGGAGAAGATGAATGCCAATAACTTATACAAGGACCGCATTCGTACCTGGGAACTCAAGGCCAGAATCAAGATGAATCGGGGGTAAATTTTTTAAAAATTTTCCTAAAAAAGTTTGCAGGATAAAAAATAATGTCTACCTTTGCAATCCCGTTCGCGAGGCGAGCGGGATTTTACAAAAAAGTTCATTGAAAAGACTGAAGGAAGTACAAGCAAGTACCGAGAACAAGAAAAGAACGAGAGCGTTGATTTCTTAGGAAAATAAGGTGTCGGGATCGAGCTATAGAAGTATAAGAAATATACAAAGAAGAGTTTGATCCTGGCTCAGGATGAACGCTAGCGGCAGGCTTAA
>CAVCSJ010000030.1:14479-17101 GCA_963604895.1 bacterium | reverse complement strand
CTCCCCTGACCCCTCCGCGCACTTCGTGCGCCCATTAAGAGCTCCGACACAGCCGTTTTCGTAAGGCCGAGGTGGATTTAACAAAAATTTAACAATCACGAAACAGGTGGGTAACAATAGGTGACGAATTTTGCAGACGGAATAACAGACAAACAAAATGAGTACAATCTACCTGATTATCGTAGTGTTTCTCTTCGTGCTCGCTGTTTTTGACCTTATGGTCGGAGTCAGCAACGATGCAGTAAACTTCCTCAGTTCAGCAGTCGGCGCAAAAGTCGCCAAATTCAGAACCATCATCATCGTCGCCGCAATCGGAGTCTTCATCGGAGCCACCGCAAGCAACGGAATGATGGAAATCGCAAGAAACGGAGTCTTCCATCCGGCAATGTTCACCATCAAGGAAGTAATGTTCATCTTCCTCGCCGCGATGATTTCCGACGTTATCCTCCTGGATATCTTCAATAACCTCGGACTCCCTACATCCACCACTGTATCAATGGTTTTCGAGCTCCTCGGAGCCACCACCGCCTTCGCTCTCCTGAAAATTGCCGGCAGTGACGGCGCCCTCACCCTCGGAGACCTGATGAACACCGAAAAGGCCCTCGGAATGATATTGGCCATCTTCATCTCGGTAGCCATAGCATTCTTCTTCGGAACCCTCCTCCAATTCATTTCCAGACTCGTATTCACATTTACCTATAAAAAGAACCTGAAATATAAGATCGGCATCTTCGGCGGCATCTGCACCACAGCCATCGTATATTTCATGCTCTTCAAGGGAATGAGCGGAATGACATTTATCACTGACGAAGTAAAGGACTACATAAATGCGAACACCGGAGCCATTCTCGGTCTGGTATTCCTCGGCTCCACGCTCGTAATGCAGTTTCTTTACTTCTTGAAAATCAACGTATTCAAGATACTTGTCCTTATGGGCACCTTCTCCCTCGCGATGGCATTCGCAGGCAATGACCTCGTGAACTTCATCGGAGTCCCGCTCGCAGGCTACTCATCCTATCTCGACTATTCCCAAAACGGCACAGGCGATCCCGACAGTTTTATGATGCTGTCCCTGAACGGCCCGGCACACACCCCGATCATCTTCCTCATCGCCGCCGGCTGCATTATGGTCTACGCCCTCGCGACCTCGAAAAAAGCCCAGAACGTAATAAAGACATCTGTTGACCTTGGTCGTCAGACCGAAGGAGACGAAATGTTCGGAAGCTCCCGCATCGCCCGCGTGATCGTACGATACACGAACAACTGCGGCCGCACGCTCGAGCGCCTGATTCCGCGCAGATTCCAGCAGTGGGAAGAGACGCGCTTCAACAACGAAGACGCCGACCTGCGCGAAGGAGCGGCCTTCGACGAGATCCGCGCCACCATCAACCTCGTGGTCGCAGGTCTGCTGATCGCCCTCGGAACATCCCTCAAACTCCCTCTCTCCACAACCTACGTCACCTTTATGGTGGCAATGGGTTCCTCCCTCGCAGACCGCGCCTGGGGCCGTGAGAGCGCAGTCTACAGAGTCACAGGCGTAGTTTCGGTCATCGGCGGATGGTTCGTGACCGCAGGCGCAGCCTTCATCCTCAGCTTCCTCATCGCTCTGCTTCTGCACGTCGGAGGATTCGTCGCAGCCTGCCTGCTTATGGTAGCCGCCATCTATATCCTCCTCCGCAGCAACAAGAACTTCGCAAAGAAGAAGAACGACGAGAAGGTCGACGTACTCTACAACAAGATGATGATCTCCACCGACAAGAACGAGATCCTGAACCTCCTCAGCCAGCATATCATCAAGACACAGAGCGACTTCCTCGGATATATCGACAATACCTTCACCCAGGTCATCGAAGGTTTCGCGGACGAGAACCTCGGTATGCTCCGCAAGGCTGAAGACAGTATGCGCCGCACCCGTGAAGAGCTTAAGAGCGGCCGACGCAAGGAAATGGTCGGACTGCGCAGAATCGACCCGGCCGCCGCAATGGAAAAGAACACCTGGTTCCACCTCGGCCGCAACTCCTGCGAAGAGATTCTCTACTGCATCAGACGTATCGCCGACCCTTGCCTCGAGCACGTTGACAACAACTTTATGCCTCTCAACGACGAGCAGAAAACCGAATTCAAGTCCCTCTGCGACGACGTACACAAGATGATTCTCCAGACCAGAGAGGCCATCGAAACCGGCTCCGACGAGAAAGTCGACGATCTCCGCCACAAGGGAAGCGATCTGAAAAAGAGCCTCGAGCAGGCGCGCGACGCCCAGATTCTGCGGATGCAGACCAGCAAGGACAACATCGCCGTCGGCTACCTCTACGTGAACATCCTTCAGGAAATGCGCGAGCTGACAAGTTCCCTCCGCCACCTGCTGCGCGCAAGCAAAGGTTTCCGCCAGTAGTTTCCCGCGGCCGCTGACGCGTCCAATATGAAATTCGGATTGGCCGGATGGGCACTGCCCATCCGGCCAATCCTGTTCTGCAAGAATTACTTTTCCGCTACTGCTGATTTTTCGCGAATTCTTCGTAAATTTGTCGGTTGGAAACGAACAACTTAATTTGAGTTCAATATAGTTAATTATGATCTACACAAAAGAGGTGCAGCAGATGTGCTGCGTTGCAAAGGGCG
>CAVCSJ010000030.1:0-13772 GCA_963604895.1 bacterium | reverse complement strand
ACAAATACGGTATCAAGTCCATCGAAGAGGCCAAGGCCATCTGCGATGAGAAGGGCATCGACCCATACAAGATGGTAGAGGATACACAGAAAATCTGCTTCGAGAATGCCAAGTGGGCATACGTTGTAGGTGCTGCCATCGCTATCAGGAAGGGTGTCAAGAACGCCGCTGAGGCTGCCGAGGCTATCGGTGAAGGCCTTCAGGCTTTCTGTATCCCTGGATCAGTTGCTGACGACCGCAAGGTAGGTCTCGGCCACGGCAACCTCGCCGCCCGCCTTCTCTCCGAGGAGACAGAGTGCTTCGCATTCCTCGCAGGCCACGAGTCATACGCTGCCGCCGAAGGCGCCATCAAGATCGCTGAAATGGCCAACAAGGTTCGCCAGAAGCCGCTTCGCGTCATCCTGAACGGCCTCGGAAAGGATGCTGCCAAGATCATCTCCCGCATCAACGGCTTCACATACGTACAGACCCAGTTCGACTATGCTACAGGCGCTCTGAACATCGTTTCCGAGACCAAGTATTCCGAGGGCGTACGCGGCGGTGTCCGTTGCTACGGTGCTGACGATGTACGTGAGGGTGTCGCAATTCTCCATCACGAGAACGTGGACATCTCCATCACCGGTAACTCCACCAACCCTACCCGTTTCCAGCATCCGGTTGCAGGCACCTATAAGAAGGAGCGCCTCCTCCAGGGCAAGAAGTACTTCTCAGTCGCTTCAGGCGGCGGTACCGGACGTACTCTTCACCCGGACAATATGGCAGCAGGTCCTGCTTCCTACGGTATGACCGATACAATGGGCCGTATGCACTCTGACGCTCAGTTCGCAGGTTCTTCATCCGTTCCTGCACACGTCGAGATGATGGGCTTCCTCGGAATGGGCAACAACCCTATGGTCGGCGCCACCGTTGCAGTCGCAGTAAGCGTTGCTACCGCTCTGAACAAGTAAATTACCAGATTGGACGGCCGGGGGCCGTCCAATGACTATAAAAGCTGGCTCTTCTTCCGGAGTCAGCTTTTTTATGGTCGCGTGTCTGCGACCTACGAAAAAAGAGCGGCCTGACGGTCGCTCTCTTTTATCGTGTGCCCGAAGCTCTTACTTCGTGGCGAGCTTTCTGTAGGTTTCGTAGCGGATCTTCGCGAACTCCTCAGTCTTGGAGAGAAGCTCCTGCGCGCGCTCAGGGAAGAGCTTGTACAGGGAAGCGAAGCGAACCTCGCCCTTCAGGAAGTCCTGGAACTTAGCCCAATCCGGCTCCTTGCTGTCGAGAGAGAACGGATTCTTCTCTGTGCCCTCGAGAGTAGGATTGTAACGGTAGAGATGCCAGTAACCGCACTCGACGGCGAGTTTCTCCTCCTTCTGGCTGAGACCCATACCGGCCTTCAGACCGTGGTTGATACAAGGAGCGTAAGCGATGATGAGTGAAGGACCATCGTAAGCCTCAGCCTCCTTGATGGCGTTCATATACTGAACAGGGCTTGCACCCATAGCCACCTGAGCCACATATACATAGCCATAGCTCATAGCGATCATTCCGAGATCCTTCTTGCGGATCTTCTTGCCGGAAGCCGCGAACTTCGCGATGGCGCCTGCTGGAGTGGACTTGGAAGACTGACCGCCGGTGTTCGAGTAAACCTCGGTATCGAGAACGAGAACATTCACATTCTCACCGGATGCCAGCACGTGGTCGAGACCGCCGAAGCCGATATCGTATGCCCAACCGTCACCACCGAAGATCCACTGGCTGCGGCTAGGGATGAAGTTCTTGAGCTCGACGAGCTTCTTCGCATTCTCACAAGGCTTGCCCTCGATGATAGGAATGAGCCTGTCTGCAACCTCGCGTGTCACAGCGGCATCATTGCGGTTCTCAAGCCACTTGGCTGCCAGAGACTTGGCCTCCTCGTTCTTGCCCTCGTCCACGATGTGCTGCATACAGGCGGCAACGGTCTCGCGGATGCGGTCGGAACCCAGATGCATACCCAGACCGAACTCGGCATTGTCCTCGAAGAGGGAATTCTGCCAGGCCGGACCGTGGCCCTCTGCGTTGGTGCAGTATGGAGATGCAGGGAATGAAGCGCCGTAGATGGATGAACATCCGGTAGCGTTGGCGATCATCATATGGTCACCGAAGAGCTGGGTGATATTCTTGATGTAAGGAGTCTCGCCGCAGCCTGCGCAGGCGCCGCTGAACTCGAAGAGAGGCTGAGCGAACTGAGCGTTCTTCATACTTGCCTTAGGATCGACAACCTTCTTGTAGCCGACCTTGGAATGGAGCCAGTCGAAACCGGTCTGCTCCTCGGTGTGGTCGATGTAGGACTCCATCGAGAGAGCCTTCTCCTTGGCGAGACAGACATCAACGCAGTTGCCGCAACCCGTACAGTCAGCCACTGAAACTGCGAGGCTGTACTTGTACTCCTTGAGATTGGCCTTGCCCTGAGCGACCTTGACGGTCTTAGGAGCAGCGGCTGCCTCCTCGTCAGTGAGAAGGAACGGACGGATGGCTGCGTGAGGGCAGACAAATGCACAGGTGTTACACTGGATACACTTCTCAGGATCCCAGGCAGGAACGTTCACGGCCACGCCGCGCTTCTCATAAGCGGCTGTGCCTGAAGGCATTGTGCCGTCCTGGTAAGGCAGGAAGGTGCTGACAGGAAGAGTGTCGCCGCACTGAGCGTTCACTACGTCCGCAACATTCTTCACGAATGCAGGAGCGATTCTGTTTGCGTTAGGATTCTGGAACTTGGTCGTGATCTCAGCCCACTCTGCAGGAACCTTGACCTCGGTGTACTCACCGCCGCGGTCGATGGCAGCGTAGTTCATATTGACCACGTTCTCACCCTTCTTGCCGTAGCTCTTGAGGGCTGCGTCCTTCATATACTTCACTGCATCCTCGTAAGGAATGATGCCTGAAATCTTGAAGAATGCGCTCTGGAGGATGGTGTTGGTCCTTCCGCCCAGACCGATTTCAGCGGCGATCTTGGTGGCGTTGATGATATAGAGACGCACGTGCTTGCGGGCGATTTCACCCTTGGCGTGGTCAGGAATTCTCTTGAGGGTTTCCTCCTCGTCCCAGAGGGAGTTCAGAAGGAGGCTGCCGCCGTCCTTGATTCCCTTGAGCACGTCATACTTGTAGAGGTATGAAGGCACGTGGCAGGCCACGAAATCAGGAGTGGAAACCAGATACGGAGCCTTGATAGGCTTGTCGCCGAAACGCAGGTGAGAGCAGGTGTAGCCGCCTGACTTCTTCGAATCGTAGTCGAAGTATGCCTGGCAGTACTTGTCTGTGTGCGTACCGATGATCTTGATGGTGTTCTTGTTGGCGCCGACGGTACCGTCAGAACCCAGACCGTAGAACTTGCACTCGGTGGTGCCTGCCTTCACGATGGAAATCTCGTGCTTGATAGGGAGGCTCCTGAATGTGACATCGTCCACGATACCGATGGTGAAGCTGTTCTTAGGCTCCTTGAGCTTGAGGTTGTCGAATACTGCGACGATCTGTGCAGGAGATGTGTCCTTCGAAGAGAGGCCGTAGCGGCCGCCGACGATGAGAGGAGAATGCTCCTTGTTCTGGAAGATGGTCTTGATATCCTGATACAGAGGCTCTCCGAGAGCTCCCGGCTCCTTGGTGCGGTCGAGAACCGCGATTCTCTTGACGCTCTTAGGAAGCACCTTGAGGAAATATTTCTCTGAGAACGGTCTGTAAAGGTGAACTGTGACCAGACCGAGCTTGCGGCCCTTGGTTGCGAGATAATCGATGGTCTCCTTGATGGTTTCGGTGACGGAACCCATAGCCACGATGATGTTCTCTGCATCCTTCGCTCCGTAATACTCGAACGGACGGTACTGGCGGCCTGTCAGCTCGCTGATCTCGCCCATATAGCGTGCCACGATGTCCGGAACTGCCTCGTAAACCTGGTTGCGGGACTCCACAGCCTGGAAGTAGACGTCTCCGTTCTGGGCTGTACCCCTGGTGACAGGAGAATCAGGATTCAGAGCGCGGCGGCGGAAGTTCTCGAGAGCCTTGGTGCTGACCATATCCCTGAGGGCGTCCTCGTCGAGAAGCTCGATCTTCTGGATTTCGTGGGATGTTCTGAAGCCGTCGAAGAAGTGAAGGAAAGGAACCGAAGCCTTGATGGCTGAAAGATGAGCCACAGCGGCGAGGTCCTGAGCCTCCTGAACGGAGCCTGAAGCCAGCATTGCAAATCCTGTCTGGCGGCAGGCCATCACGTCCTGATGGTCACCGAAGATGGAAAGTGCGTGTGATGCGAGCGCGCGTGCCGAAACGTGGAAGACTGCAGGAAGCATTTCGCCCGCGATCTTGTACATATTCGGTATCATAAGGAGAAGTCCCTGAGAAGCGGTGTAAGTGGTGGTGAGGGCGCCTGCCTGCAGTGAACCGTGAACGGCTCCTGAAGCACCGGCCTCGCTCTGCATCTCGGTAACCTTTACGGTCTCGCCCCAAAGGTTCTTCTTTCCGTGAGCAGCCCACTCATCAATGTTCTCAGCCATTGTGGATGATGGCGTGATAGGGTAGATAGCCGCGTGCTCGCTGAATAGATATGCGATGTTTGAAGCGGCATAATTACCATCACAGGTGATGAATTTTTTTTCTTTTGCCATAATAGTGCTATTTGATTCTTATTGTGAATATCTTTCTTATTCTTTTCCCTCGAGTGTCACGGTCCCGCCGCTGATGCGTTTCACAAGACCCTGCAGCACGCTTCCCGGTCCCAGCTCGACGAAGGTGTCCGCTCCGTCGGCGATCATCGCGCGGACGCTCTGCGTCCAACGTACAGGCGATGTGAGCTGCGCGAGCAGATTTGCCTTGATGCGCTCGGGATCCCTTTCGGCCGCCGCGCTGACGTTCTGATACACAGGACATACAGGCTCGCTGAAAGCCGTCGCCGCAATCGCTTTGCCGAGTTCCACGCGTGCCGGTTCCATAAGAGGGGAGTGGAAGGCTCCGCTCACCGCGAGCGGAAGCGCGCGTTTTGCGCCTGCAGCCTTCGCAGCCGCACAGGCCAGTTCGACCGCTCCGTTTTCGCCGGAGATGACGACCTGTCCGGGGCAGTTGTAGTTCGCTGCAATCACTATGCCGTCTACGTCCGCGCAGGCTTTCTCGACTTCCTCGTCGGCGAGCCCGATGATCGCGGCCATCCCGCCCGGGACAGCCTCGCAGCATTTCTGCATCTCGCGCGCGCGTACGCTTACGAGGCGCAGGGCGTCTTCGAATCCGATGGCGCCTGCGGCGGCCAATGCGGAAAATTCTCCGAGGGAGTGTCCTGCGGCCATATCGGGCCTGAAGTCAGGCTCGCAGGCTGCTAAAATGGTGGAATGCAGGAAGATGGCAGGCTGCGTGACGCGGGTTTCCTTCAGCTGGTCCGCAGTCCCATCGAACATTATATCGGTGATTCTGAAGCCAAGGATTTCATTGGCTTTTTCGAATAACTCCTTCGCCTTGGTATGGGAATAGTATAGTTCCTTGCCCATTCCGGGGAATTGGGCGCCTTGGCCAGGGAAAATATATGCTTTTGCCATATCGGGGTTACGCGTTAACAAACGTACAAAAATATAGAAAACTTATGACAATATGAAGATGATTGTCGCTTTTTTTGTACTTTTGCAATCCCGACGCCCCCTTAGTTTAACGGATAGAATTCGGGATTCCGGTTCCCAAGATAGGCGTTCGATTCGCCTAGGGGGTACAAAAAAACTTGGCAAGCTAGCTTGCCAAGTTTTTTTGCACCCAAATGTTTAATACTGGGGAGAGTCCTCCCCAGGCCCCTCCGGTCGCGCAAGCGCTCCTTAGGGATTTCCGAATCAGCAGACTATGCTTTACAGACATTTGAGAGTGTCCTTCCCTGATCTCTCCTATTGCAAGCGCTCCTTAGGAGCTCCGAAGCGGCAAAGTCGTATTTCGTACACGGAAATGATGAAAGATTATTATATTTGCAAAGATGTAGGAGAAAAGGATAATGGGGTGTCTGAAGGATGACATACAGTTTCTGCCGGGCGTGGGACCGAAGAGGGCGGAGATGCTGAAGAAGGAGTTGGACATCAACACCTTCGAGGATCTCCTGCACTTCTATCCCTTCCGCTACACCGACCGCAGCCAGGTCCGCCCCATTGCGAGCCTCGACTCCTCCGAAGCCCAGGTCCAGGTCATAGCCCGCATCGTCAGCGTCGGCCTCTACGGCCCCCAGAACACGATTTTCTACCTGAACGGCCCCGCCGGCGAAGTGAACAATTTCCCCGTCGACCCCAAGACCGGCACCCGAACCATCCGATTCAACGCAGTCAAACGCCTCACGCTGGTCGTCGCAGACAGCAGCGGCCGGATGGAAATGGTCTTCTTCAAGGGCATAAAATGGAGCTTCTCCCGCTTCCGCGCAGGCGGAACCTTCATCTTCTTCGGCCGCCCGCAGAGCTTCAACGGCCGTTTCAGTATGGTCCATCCCGAAGTCGACCCGCTGCCTGCCGGTACAGCATATCCCTCTGATTCTCAAGACTCTTCGCGGCCTGCGGCCAATCCTGCCCCTCAGAACGGGGCGCCTGTGACCTTGCCCGGAGGGACCCTCACAGGAGTCTACACCAGCACCGAAAAACTCAAGACCTCCGGAATCACCAACAAGGTGATGACACGTCTGGTGGACGCCGCGCTGTCGCGCGCCCTCGGCGAAGTCCCGGAAACCCTTCCGGACTATGTGATGAAGGACAAGGGACTGGTGCCTCTGCGTTACGCCATACGCAACATCCATTTCCCCGCGGACAACGACGCCCTCGCCAAAGCCCGTTACCGCCTGAAATTCGAGGAACTGTTCTTCCTGCAGCTTTCGCTGCTGAAACAGAAATACATACACAGCCGTGCCGAGAACGGCATCAGGATGCCGAAGGTGGGGGAGGCTTTCAATGCCTGCTATAACGCCCTGCCTTACGCCCTTACGGGAGCCCAGAAAAAGGTGATAAAGGAAATCCGCTCGGATATGATGTCCGGCCATCAGATGAACCGCCTCCTGCAGGGAGACGTGGGCTCCGGAAAGACTATGGTCGCGGTTCTCAGCTGTCTCATCGCCGTCGGAAACGGATATCAGGCCTGCATTATGGCCCCGACGGAAGTCCTTGCCCAGCAGCACTTTGCGAACGTAACCAAATACCTGAAGCCTACCGGAGTGCGCTGCGCCCTGCTTACGGGAAGCAGCACCGCTAAGGAACGCCGCGAAATTCACGCCGGCCTCGAGGACGGCAGCATAGGGATAATAATAGGTACACACGCCCTCATCGAGGACGATGTCCGTTTCCTCCGCCTGGGCCTTTCGGTCATAGACGAACAGCACCGCTTCGGAGTCGACCAGAGATCGAGGCTCTGGGCAAAGGGACCCGGCAGGGAGGCATTGGACGGCTTGCCGGCCGCGGAAATCCTGGACGCCTGCGGACTGAAAAGTCTGCCCCCGCACGTGCTCGTGATGACCGCGACGCCGATTCCGCGCACGCTCGCGATGACGCTTTACGGAGACCTCGACGTGTCGGTGATCGACGAGATGCCGCCAGGACGTAAACCGGTGCAGACCATACAGATAGGACAGAACCGCAAGGCCGCGCTGTACAAGTTTATGCGCGACGAGATTGCGAAGGGACGGCAGGTTTTCGTGGTGTATCCGCTGATTTTCGAGAGCGAGAAGATGGATCTGAAGAACCTTGAGCAGGGCTACGAGGACATTGTTCAGGCCTTCCCGCTGCCGCAGTACAAGGTGGCGATTGTCCACGGACAGCAGAGCGCCGACGAGAAGAATTTCAATATGTCCGCATTCGCCGCTGGCAGGGCTGACATATTGGTTTCCACCACGGTGATCGAGGTGGGCGTGGACGTTCCGAACGCCTCGCTGATGGTCATAGAGAGCGCGCAGAGGTTCGGCCTCAGCCAGCTTCACCAGCTGCGCGGACGAGTCGGGCGCGGCGCTGAGAAATCCTACTGCATCCTGGTGCGGGACGAGAAGCTTTCGAAGGAAAGCCGCCGCCGTCTGGACCTGATGTGCGCCACGGAGAACGGCTTCGAAATCGCGGAGGAGGATATGAAAATGAGGGGACCGGGCGACCTGGAAGGCACGATGCAGAGCGGTCTGCCGGTGAATCTGAAGATCGCCTCGATAGCCGCCGACGGAGTTCTGCTCGGTCAGGCGCGAAGCTATGCTGAACTGGTTCTGAGTCAGGACCCTACACTCACGCAGGAGAGGAACGCGCTGCTCGCCGTGGGCGTGAGCGACGGCATAAAAGATTACAGTAAAATAAGTTAACCATATGAAAATCAAATCTATCATTTGTGTGCTGGGATGCGCACTTGCAGTTATGGCTTGCAAAAATGAACAGACAGACACGGGCTATATCGGCCCGTCCGACATCAATGTCGAAGGCGGAGTCCTGACTCCGGAAATTATGCTTAATCTCGGCCGGCTTTCCGACCCTCAGCTTTCTCCGAACGGGGCGAAGATTCTCTACGGCGTCAGCTATACTTCCATAGATGAGAACCGCTCCTGCCGCAACATCTTTATGTGCAATCCTGACGGCAGCGACAAGGTTCAGCTCACCCGCTTCGGAAAGAGTGTCAGCAACGCCCGCTGGAGCGTGGACGGCAATTCCATACTGTATATCCAGGGCGGCCAGATCTGGCAGGCTCCCCTCGAGGGCGACAAGCTCGGCAAGGCCGTGCAGATGAGTGACGTTCCGGAAGGAATCAGCGAGTTCAAGCTTTCTCCCGACGGCTCCAACATTCTCTATGTCAGCTCTATACCTGGTCCTGTAAAGACCGCGGAGAGCGTGGACTCACGCCTCGACAAGGCAGGGGCCTACATCGCCGATGACCTGATGTACAGGCATTGGGACCATTGGGTTACAAGCATCCCGAGGACCTTCGTGGCTCCGTTCGCGGGCGCCAAGGTCACCAAGGAAAACTCCTTCGACATCCTTGGTACAGAGGAACTTTACGAGCTTCCTACCGAGCCTTTCTCCGGTATCGAGCAGCTCTGCTGGAGTCCTGACGGCCGTTTCGTAGCCTACAGCTGCCGCAAGAAGACCGGCAGGGACTATGCCTTCTCCACGGATACCGAAATCTATGTATATTGCATTCTCACAGGCGAATGCAAGCAGATAGAAATGGGCGGCGGATACGATACCGATCCTGTATGGAGCCCGGACGGACGCTATATCGCCTGGATTAGTATGGAGCGCGACGGCTACGAGTCCGACAGAACACGCCTTATGATTCAGGAAGTGAATTACGGCGAGGGGAGCGAGTTCAGCTTCGGCGAAAGGAAGGAACTCACTGAAGGTTTCCCTTACTTCGCAGCCGGCCCGGTATGGTCATCAGACTCCAAATCCATCTATTTCAACGCATTGGCCGAAGGCCTGCAGGCTCTCTACGCTGCGTGCGTGGACGGCGGCATCGTGCGTCTGACGGAGGATTCCTGGTGGTATGACTTCAGCTCGCCTTTCGGAATCTCTGAAATCGGCAGCGCAGTTCATTTATACACAACTTATTGCGATATGCAGATGCCTACCGAGATCGTGGACGTTATGCTCGACGGCGGGAATGTGGACTACAGGCAGGTTTCCTTCGAGAACGCGCATATTCTCGACGCTCTCGCCCCTTGCAAGACTGAGATGCGCCACGTTACGACCGTGGACGGAAAGCAGATGCTGACCTGGGTCATCTTCCCTCCTGAATTTGATGAGAATAAGCAGTATCCTGCCATCGAAATGTGCCTCGGAGGCCCTCAGGGCACTCTCAGCCAGAGCTGGTCTTACAGATGGAACTACTATCTGATGGCTTCGCAGGGCTATGTTGTCGTGCTTCCTAACCGTCGCGGAACCACCGCTTTCGGACCGGAGTGGTGCGAGCAGATTTCCGGAGACTACATCGGTCTGAATATGCAGGACTACCTGAGTGCCGCGAGGATGATAAAGGCTGAGCCTTATGTCACGGGCGTGGCAGCAGTGGGCGCTTCCTACGGCGGATATTCGGTTTACTATCTGGCTGGAATTCACGAGAATACCTTCGACTGCTTCATTGCTCACGCGGGCATCTTCGACGAGGCGGGACTTTATTACACCACCGAGGAAATGTGGTTCCCTGAGTGGGACAACGGCGGTCTGGGAAGAGGCTACCTGAGCGGTTCGCCTTGGAGCAAATATGCCGAGGCACAGCGCCATTACGCAAACTCTCCTCTGAAGAACGTCCGGAAATGGAACACTCCTATCCTCTGCACTCACGGCGGGATGGATTTCCGCATCCCTTACACCCAGGCTCTCGCTGCATTCAACTGCGCACAGATGATGGGCGTGCCTTCGAAGCTCGTGATCTTCCCGGACGAGAATCACTGGATTCTCCAGCCGCAGAATGCCCTGTGCTGGCACGACGTATACTTCGAATGGCTTGACAAATGGATGAAAAACAAATAGTTATGAAAAAGATACTTATGTTTGCGGCGCTTCTCGCCGCTATGGTTTCCTGCGGACAGAAGCAGGTGGATCCTATGGAGCAGGCTCTGATCGACAAGATCAAGCAGGCCGCTGCAGAAGAGGGGACTGTGAAAGTTTACTCGATGGAGAAGGTCGATTCCACGACCTACCGTACCGAGCTTGAACGCAAGTTCAAGATCTACAATCTCAAGATCGAGCAGAATAAGAAGTTCTACGACACTTATATGAAGGAGGGCAAGCCGAAGAACGCCGCTCTCAAGAGCAAGGCTATCGAGAAGGATCAGGAGATCATCCGCGGCCTGACCATAATCCAGAACGAGCTCAGGGCCAAGCTTGACAGCGTGGCATACTACGACTACAAGTTCTCGGCAAGTGCCAATTTCAAGACGAGCAAGGCTACCTACAATGATTACTTCTGCGCCATCACACCGGACGGAAAGGTCCTGGGCATAAGCTCTGACCAGAATGTCATTCATAAGGGAACTTCCTCTGTGATACCTGGTTACAAGTCTCTCCTGGAGTTCGCGGATGCCGAAGAAGTGAATCTGGTAAAGGATCTGGACTAATTACTTATACATCGGAACTTCTCCGGAATCGATGAGATCCCGGAGGACTTCCGGCCAGTCATCGTGTCCGAATTGGCTGGCGAAGACAGCCTTCAGACCGGAGAGCGTGTAGTTTCCGCCGAGGCTGGCGATAACGCTTTTAAGCCGCTCCGCAGTGCTTCTGCGGGCGGTTTTTCTTTTGCGGCACACGTCGCACCCTCCGCAGTCGGCGCTCTCGGTCTGCCCGAAGTAGGCGAGCAGGAAGCGCGAGCGGCAGGTGTCGTCCTCGGTCGCGTATTCGCGCATCGCCGCCACGCGTCTGTGGAAATTCTCCTGCAGCATCGCGTACTTCTTAGGCGAGAGCAGCAGGTCGCCAGGGCGGATGCGGTCGTGGTGCAGACGGATGACGTCCGAGCGGGTGCACGGGATGTAGCGGATGAGGTGCTCGAGGCTGAGACGGTAGAGCTCCGAGCGCAGCATCGGAACGTTCAGCCCGCACGCCGCGGCGACCCTGTCTTCGTCGATAGGCACTGAGAATGAGAAGATTCCCGGATACTGCCGCATCAGTGTCTCGAGTACGAGCGCCATCTTTTCGCTCGGCAGCTCGATGTCGTAGAGGTCCTTGCGTTCCGCCTCGATTTTGATTCTGGTGGCGATGTCCACGTCTTCGCTGAATGATATATGGTCCTCACGCTCAAGGTATTTCACGGCGTAGTGCACCTGCGGGCGATTCAGCCCGAAATGCTTGCAGAACTCCTCCAGATCGAAGCGCAGCTCCCTCCCCATTCCGTTCTCGTAGGTGATTCCGAAGAAGATGTGCAGCTTCTGGTAGACGTCTTCGATGAACTCCAGCGACGGGAAGCTCACTCTCTCTATCTGACTGAGCCTCTGCAGGTCCGTGCTGTTCCAGAGCAGCACCGCGTATGACTTCAGACCGTCGCGGCCTGCGCGGCCCGCCTCCTGGAAATACGCCTCCGGACTTTCCGGCAGATCCATATGCAGCACCAGACGCACGTCAGGCTTGTCGATGCCCATACCGAAAGCGTTGGTACACACCATTATACGCGTCTTCCCGCTCTTCCAGTCCGCCTGCCGCGAGCTTCGGCTGACGCTGTCAAGCCCGGCGTGGTAGAAGGAAGCGCTCTCGCCGCTCGAGAGCAGGAACGCCGCGATCTCCTCGCACTTGCGGCGGTTGCGCATATAAATGATGCCCGTCCCCGGCACCGCGCGGCAGATATTCAGCATCTGAGCGTATTTGTCGTCCGCTCTGCGGACAATATAGTTGAGGTTTTCGCGCTCGAAGCCGCTTTTGAGCAGAGTGAAGCCGCAGCAGCCGGCCTGCTTCAGCGCTGTGCCGTTTTCATTTTGCGCGGCCTCCGGCCAATCCTGCCCCGATCTTTCGCCTTTCTGCTGCTCTTCTTGCGGCGCGGAGCTCTTCTGCGGCCGGACCAGCCTTGCCATTATGTCCCCGCAGACCTGCGGCGTAGCCGTTGCGGTGAGGGCTATCACGCTGGCGCCCAGCCTTTCGCGCAGCTTTCCGATCTTCAGGTAGTCCGGGCGGAAATCGTAGCCCCACTGCGAGATGCAATGGGCCTCATCGACTACTATGTAATTGACATTCAGGACTTCCAGATAGGAATTGAAGAGTCTGGTCGAGAGTCTTTCAGGGGAGATGTACAGGAATTTGAAGTCGCCGTAGGCGGCGTTGTTCAGGGCCAGATCGACTTCGCGGCGGGACATTCCGGCATAGATCGCCATAGCCTTGATGCCCCTGGATTCCAGATTCTGCACCTGGTCCTTCATCAGGGCGATGAGCGGGGTTATCACAAGGGCGAGTCCCTCCTTCATCATCGCGGGAACCTGGAAGCAGATGGATTTTCCGCCTCCGGTCGGCAGCACCGCCAGAACGTCACGCCCTTCCAGCGCAGCCGAAATTATCTCCTGTTGCGATGGTCTGAAACTCTCATACCCCCAATACTCCTTCAGTGTCTCAAGTGCCGTCATACCTCTGTCATTCGTCTTCGCAAAGATAGCAATCTTTTTGTCAAATGTCATAACTGTCGGCAGTGCAGTGGGAATGAGTGACAGGCGCCATCATAATTATTTGGTATTAAATTGTTTTGCATCTCCAGACTGATGCAAAAGCGTTGGTAATATGCTGAAAAAAGTATATATTTGCACGATGTTTGAAGCGTTCACGGCGGCCTGACAGAGGGGGAGACAGAGGAGAAAATGAGCCGCACATCAGAGAAATTATTTTAAACTCATTAATAATTATTATAATTATGTCAAAAATCAATTTGAGCAAGTACGGAATCAAGAGTGTAAAGGAAGTCCTTTACAATCCTACTTACGAAGTTCTCTACAACGAAGAGACAAGACCAGAACTTGAGGGTTACGAGAAAGGTCAGGTAACTGAGCTCGGCGCCATCAACGTAATGACAGGTGTTTTCACCGGACGTTCTCCTAAGGACAAGTACATCGTAATGGACAAGAACTCCAAGGATACCGTATGGTGGAATACTCCAGAATACCCTAATGACAACCACGAGATGTCAGAGAAGGTATGGAAGCAGGTTAAGGCTATCGCTCAGAAGGAGCTCTCAGGCAAGAGACTCTTCGTAGTCGACGGTTTCTGCGGTACACACAAGGACACCCGTATGAAGGTCCGCTTCATTATGGAGGTTGCTTGGCAGGCTCATTTCGTTACCAATATGTTCATCCGTCCGAAGAACGAGGCAGAGTTCGAGCAGGAGCC
>CAVCSJ010000029.1:0-17491 GCA_963604895.1 bacterium | reverse complement strand
AAGCGTATGATGGGCATCGCCCTCGGCGCCGAGGACTATTGCGCCAGCCTCAAGACACAGAGAACCCCGGGCGGAGATGAACTCCTCTATGCCCGCCAGACCATAGTCGTGGCCGCACGCGCGGCAGGAGTCTATGCCCTGGATACAGTATATTCAAACCTCGACGATATGGAGACCTTCCGCAAGGAAGTCGAACTCATCAAAACCCTCGGCTTCGACGGAAAATCCATCATCAACCCACGTCAGATTCAGATCGTAAACGAAGTGTTCGCACCGAGCGCAAAGGCCATCGACAAGGCCAGGAAGATACTCGCCGCCATCAAGGAGGCCGAGAAACGCGGCTCAGGCGTCATTTCACTTAACGGCAAGATGGTCGACCGCCCTGTAGTGATCAGGGCCCAACACACCATCGACCTTGCCATCGCATCAGGTATCATCACAAAGGAGGAAGTCTATGAGTAGTTTGAAAGAAAGAGCGGAAAGCATCCGCAGAGTTGCTGCCGCTATGGGCAAAGAGGTCTACTGCGGTGAGACCGTAAAGAACACCACATTCCGCAAGGACCTTCAGAAGTCTGACCACAAGGTGGTTACACTTGAAGACGCAATCATAAGGAGCGGCCTTAAGGACGGTATGACCATCTCCTTCCACCACCATTTCCGCGGTGGTGACAAGGTGGTGAATATGGTGGTGGACAAGCTCGCGCAGATGGGTTTCAAGAACCTGCATCTCGCGGCCTCCAGCCTTTCCGACGTCCACGCCCCGCTCATCGAACACATAAAGAACGGAGTCATCACGAAGATATCCACTTCCGGCCTGAGAGGCGAACTCGCAAAGGAGATTTCCCACGGCCTGATGAAGGAGCCGGTAGTGTTCCGCAGCCACGGAGGACGCGGCAGCGCCATCGCCAACGGCGACCTGCATATCGACGTGGCCTTCCTCGCCGCCTCTTCCAGCGACCCTGCAGGAAACGCCAGCGGCTATTCCCGCTCCGAGCACGCCAAGAGCATCTGCGGGTCCCTTGGCTACGCCAAGCCTGACGCACAGTATGCTGACAAGGTAGTCATCATCACCGACGACCTCGTGGACTACCCGAACACCCCGAATTCCATTTCCGAGCACGATGTGGATTACGTAGTCCTCGTGGATTCAGTGGGTGATTCCTCGAAGATTTCCTCAGGCGCCATCCGCGATACCAAGAACCCTCGCGACATCCTGCTTGCGATGAGCGCAGCCGATGTGATTATAAACAGCGGCTACTTCAAGGAGGGCTTCTCCATTCAGACAGGCTCCGGCGGCGCGTCCCTCGCAGCGGTCAAGTACATCAGAGAGAAGATGATAGAGCAGGGCATCCACGCCAGCTTCGCCCTCGGCGGCATCACCGCCCATATGGTGAAGATGCACGAGGAAGGTCTTATCGAGAGACTTATCGACGTGCAGTCGTTCGACCGCGTCGCAGCCGAGTCCATAAAGAACGACCCGTTCCATAAGGGCGTTTCCGCCAATGAGTATGCGGCGGCCGACGAGTCCGGCTCCGCAGTCCACTACCTCGACATCGTGATTCTTTCCGCCCTCGAGGTGGACGTGAACTTCAACGTGAACGTGCTCGTGGGAAGCGACGGAGTTATCCGCGGCGCCGTAGGAGGCCATCCTGACACTGCCGCAGATTCCGCCCTCTCCATCATCGTATGTCCTCTGCTCCGTGGACGGATTCCTTGCGTGGTAGATGAGGTAACCACCCTCATCACTCCGGGATCCACTGTGGACGTAGTCGTTACCGAGTACGGTGTGGCAGTGAATCCTCGCCGTCCTGAAATCGCTGAGAGACTCAGGGCCGCGGGGATGAAGATAGTGGATATCCACGATCTGAAGGAGCTCGCTCTCAAACAGATAGGCATTCCTGACCCTCTGCCGTTCGGCGACAAGGTGGTCGGCGTGGTTATGAACCGCGAAGGCAGTGTCCAGGATGTCATTATGAATATTGACGACTAGATCTATAGATGGAAATTACGCTTGAAGAGTTGCTCTCAAGTCGCGAGGCGAGGGCGCTTCGCCAGAAGGATTATCTGCGAGATTATCCCGACGCCACCCTTGTGTGCCTCACCGTCATAATGCCGGGCAAGGTCAAGCGGAATTCCCGATCTCTCATAGTCGCGGGAGCAGCTGTGACACAGATGGTTGCAACATTCGGGGCAAGCGTACGGACCCTCGAGCTCCGCGATCTTCCCACAGGATATGAAGCCTATATGGTCACGTCTCTGCCTTGCCTTCAGGCCAAGGCGGAGACTTGCCGTATAGAGGACAGCCATCCTCTCGGAAGGCTTTTCGACCTGGATGTAATCGGCAGGGACGGCATTCCGCTTTCCAGAACTGCCGTGGGCAGGCCCCGGAGAAAGTGTCTGCTATGCGAAAACACTGCGGCTTTCTGTATGAGAAACCGCACCCACACCCAGGAGGAACTTCTGCGCAGGATAGACGAATTGATAGATGCCTATGTGCAGTAGCCGCTTCATAAACACGGTTCCGCTCAGCCTCAGTTCAGAACGTTGCCGCGTGGAGAACTTCCTCGCGGATAATGGCTTGCGTTATGCCCCGATGGACACTTACGTGACGCTCAGCGAAGACGAGGACGGTGACAGAATCCTGGCCGGAGGCGGTCTTGAGGGCAATCTTATCAAGTGCGTGGCCGTCAGCGAAGCGGCCCGCAGCGAAGGGCTCACGGCGAAGCTCATCTCGCGCCTTATGGAACTCACCCGCGAAAGAGGATATGAAACGGTAAGGCTTTTCACCAAGCCGTCGAACCGCGGCATCTTCGAAAGTCTGGGTTTCAGGCTACTCTCATCCGCCGAAAAGGCCATCCTTATGGAGGCCGGGGCGGACGGCCTGAAGGAGTATAAAAAGTATCTCTCCGAAAGAAAAACAGAAGGCCGCAACGGTGTTATCGTGATGAATGCCAATCCTTTCACCCGAGGTCACCGCTATCTTGTGGAGCAGGCAGCCGCACAGGTGGACCGGCTCTATGTCATCGCTGTGAAGGAGGACCGTTCCCTCTTCCCTTATGCCGAAAGGCTTGGAATGATAGCAAAGGGCTGTGCAGATATTCCTAACGTAACAGTCTGCAAGGGAAGCGATTATGCTATCTCTGCCGCTACCTTCCCGACCTATTTCCTCAAGCGGCCCGATGATGCCACGCTCACTTATATGTCTCTCGACCTGGATCTTTTCGCGAACCATATCGCCCCGGCATTGGACGCGAAAATACGTTTCGCAGGATCGGAGCCCGAAGATGAACTGACTCGTCTGTATAACACTCAGATGACGGTACAGCTTCCGGCAAAAGGCGTGGAATTCGTTGAAATTCCGAGGCTTAGAGAAAGAGAAGCGCCAGTCAGCGCAAGCAGGGTCAGGGCGGAATTGGACGCGGGCGAATTCGCCGCGGCCGGGGAAATGGTGCATCCGACGACGATCCCTCATCTTCTTGCGCAGCTCGCGGAAAACGCTCTGCGTGAGGAACTTGATACTACGCCGAAGCCTGGACTCGTAGACCGGGACGACAGCGGCGCGCACCGCGATATGGACTATGCATTGATGTCCCGCGGCATCAGCGCGCTCCGGGCGTACTTTACCGAATTGGCCGTAACGGCCAATACTGAATTGGACGCTGAAAGCGTCCGCAGGATAGGGATTGCGGCGGAAAAGGCTATGCTCGAAGCGACCGGAGGAGTGAACACGCACAAAGGCGCTCTTTTCTGTATCGGCTTGACTGTCAGCGCGGCGGCATCGCTCATCGCGAACGGAGAGGCTCTGAACGAGGCGAATCTGCGAAGAAACATCTCCAGAATCGCCGAGGGGATTCCGCAGGCGGAAGGCACGCACGGGGCTGAGGTAAAACGCTCATACAGAGTGGGCGGCGCGCTCGACTGCGCTCTGCACGGCTACAGCGCTCTTTTCGAAGACTGGCTGCCGTTCTACCGCTCGCTGAAAGGCGACGCTTTCCGCAACCACCGCACGCTGCTTCGCATAATGTCGACGCTGGACGATACGAACATTCTGCATCGCACCTGTCCGCAGACGCTCGAGAGAGTGAAAAGAATAGCGTTGCAGCTCTGCAATAAATTCAATGTTAGCGAATTGCAAACACTTAACCAAGACTTTATCCGTGAAAACATTTCACCCGGCGGAAGCGCCGATATGCTTTCATTGACCATACTAATCAATAACATTATAAACCAATAACAATTTTCATTATGGAAGAACTGATTCCACATGGTGTTTATCTAAAAGATGGCAAGACGATTGTCAACGATGCCACCGGAATGCCTTCTGCAGATGAGGCTCGCGAAAATACTATAGCCTACAGAAGCCTGCGTTCGCACGACGTAGACCATTCGACGGGCAATAAGATGCGCATCCGCTTCGATGCGATGGTTTCCCACGACATTACCTATGTGGGCATTATCCAGACGGCTCGTGCCAGCGGTCTCGAAAAATTCCCGCTTCCTTACGCGATGACGAACTGCCACAACTCGCTCTGCGCGGTGGGAGGAACCATCAATGAGGATGACCACGTGTTCGGTCTCTCGGCCGCCAAGAAATACGGCGGTATCTATGTGCCTGCAAATCAGGCTGTTATTCATCAGTACACGCGCGAAGCCATCGCTGAGTGCGGCCATATGGTGCTCGGCTCCGACAGCCACACGCGTTACGGCTCGCTCGGCTGTATGGGTGTCGGCGAAGGCGGCGGCGAGCTCGTGAAGCAGCTGCTGAAGAATACCTGGGACATCAATGCTCCGGAAGTGGTTCTCGTATGGCTCGAGGGCAAGCCCAAGAAGGGCATCGGTCCTCACGATGTGGCTATTTCGCTGGTCAAGGCGGTGTTCGAGAACGGTTTCGTGAAGAACAAGGTGCTCGAATTCGCTGGCCCGGGCGTCGCGAACCTCTCCGTAGATTTCCGCAACGGCATCGACGTGATGACCACCGAGACCACTTGTCTGAGCTCCATCTGGATTACCGACGGGAAGGTCGAGGAATACTATAAGATGCACGAGCGCCCTCAGGCTTACAGAAAGCTCGCTCCGGGCGAGATCGCCTATTACGACAGTATGATCAGAATCGACCTGTCGCAGCAGGAGGCGATGATCGCTCTGCCGTTCCATCCTTCGAACGCATACACGATCCACGAGTTCCAGAAGAACCCGAAGGCGATTCTCGAGGCTGTCGAGGCAGACGCGCGCAAGCGTTTCGGCGACAGGATTTCCATCGATCTCGTGAGCAAACTCCGTGACGGCAAGGCAGTTGCGGACCAGGCGCTCATCGCCGGATGCTCCGGCGGAACCTACGAGAACCTGAGCGAGGCCGCCTCCATCCTGAAGGGCAAGACCATCGGAAACGACTATTTCACGATGTCGGCGTACCCGCAGTCCACTCCGGTTTACCTCGCGACCACGCGCAACCACATCGCCGAGGAGCTCCTCGAGGCGGGCGTAGTCATCAAGCCGGCGTTCTGCGGTCCTTGTTTCGGGGCCGGCGACGTGCCGGCCAATAACGGCCTGTCCATCCGCCACACGACGCGCAACTTCCCGAACCGCGAGGGCTCGAAGCCCGGCCAGGGGCAGATTTCGCTCGTCTGTCTGATGGATGCGCGCTCTATCGCCGCTACCGCGGCCAATGGAGGAGTGATCACTGCAGCGACCGATATCGACTACAACGACACTCACGCTCCTTATTCATTCGACGACCGCATCTACAAGAGCCGCGTTTACTACGGCTACGGTCACGCGGATCCTTCAGTAGAACTGCGTTACGGTCCGAACATCAAGGACTGGCCTAAGATGTATCCTATGCAGGAGAATATGCTCCTCGAACTGGCAGCCGTTATCCACGATCCTGTCACAACTACCGATGAGCTCATTCCATCGGGCGAGACTTCCAGCTACCGTTCGAACCCTATAAAGCTCTCCGAGTTCACGCTTTCACGCCGTGTGCCTGAGTATGTGGGCATCAGTAAGAGAATCCAGCAGGAGGATCACGATCGCCGCGATGGCAAGGTTACTTCTAACGTAGCCGAGGCTCTCGCCAAGGTAGGCGCCTCAGCTGCAGATACTTCCTTCGGTTCCTGCGTATTCGCCAACAAGCCTGGTGACGGTTCTGCACGCGAGCAGGCGGCTTCCTGTCAGAAGGTTCTGGGGGGCGATGCCAATATCTGCTATGAGTACGCCACGAAGCGTTACCGCAGCAACTGCATCAACTGGGGTATCGTTCCGTTCACTATCGCTCCCGAGACTCCGTTTGACTACAAGCCTGGTGATTTCGTATTCGTGAAGGGTATCCGCGAGGCTATTCTCGCAGGCAAGGAGGAAATCGACGCCAAGGTTGTCTGCGCCGAAGGTGTGAAGGATATACATCTGTATTTCCAGAACCTCACTTCAGATGAGCGCGAGATTCTCGCCGACGGCTGTCTTATGAACTATTACGCATCACATAAATAATTATTAAATATCAGATTATGAAAAAGATACAGATGATCACCCCTATCGTCGAGATGGATGGTGACGAGATGACAAGAATCCTGTGGAAGATGATTAAGGAGCAGCTTATTCTGCCTTTCGTCGACCTCAAAACCGAATATTATGATCTGGGCCTCGTGAACCGCGACAATACCGGTGACCAGGTTACCATCGATTCCGCCAACGCGGCGAAGAAGTATGGTGTGGCTGTGAAGTGCGCCACCATCACTCCTAACGCCAAGCGTATGACTGAGTACAATCTGCATCAGATGTGGAAGAGTCCGAACGGAACCATCCGTTCGATGATGGACGGAACGGTGTTCCGCACTCCTATCACCATCCCTTCCATTCATCCTGCAGTGAAGTTCTGGAAGAAGCCTATCACTATCGCGCGTCACGCCTATGGCGATGTGTATAAGAGCATTGACATCAAGGTGGATGAACCGGGCGTGGCTAAGCTGGTGTTCGAGGGTGAGAGCGGAAAGAGGGAGGAGCAGATCGTTCATACTTTCAAGGGCCCCGGCGTTCTTCAGGGTATGCACAATACCGACGCTTCCATCCGTTCTTTCGCTCACGCTTGCTTCAAGTATGCTCTGGATCTGAAGCAGAGCATCTGGTTCGCCACGAAGGATACGATTTCGAAGAAGTATGACGGGCGTTTCCGCGAGATTTTCGAGGAGGTCTTCGCTGAATATAAGGATCGTTTCGAGGCTGCAGGCATCGAGTATTTCTATACTCTGATCGATGATGCGGTGGCTCGCGTTATGCGCAGTGAGGGCGGTTTCATCTGGGCCTGCAAGAATTATGACGGAGACGTGATGAGCGATATGGTTTCCACTGCCTTCGGTTCCCTGGCTATGATGACCTCCGTGCTGGTAAGTCCTGACGGCAAGTATGAGTATGAGGCTGCTCACGGTACTGTGACGCGTCATTATTACAAGTATCTGGCCGGTGAGGAGACTTCCACTAACCCTATCGCGACGATTTTCGCCTGGAGCGGCGCGTTCCGAAAGAGGGGAGAAATGGACAATATCCCTGAGCTTATGAATTATGCGGATCAGCTGGAGGCTGCGTGCTTCGATACTCTTAACGAGGGTATCGTGACGAAGGATCTGGCAAATCTTATGGAGGGTGTCACTCCTGTCGTGAAGAACTCCGCAGACTTCATCGCGGCAATCCGCGAGCGTCTCGAGAAGCGCCTAGCATAGTATGTTGCTATTGGTCAGCGGCTGGCAGTCTGCCAGCCGCTGACTGGGAGATGCTGACGTAGGAGCGTCGAATATATGTGATTAAAGTTAAGGATGGTCGATTGCAGGCCATCCTTTTTACGTTTAAGTATTTGGTGGTTTGGTGGTTTTGGAGTTATTTTTGCAGCGGAATACAAAAAATGTAAACAATTTAAAGGGTTTTTAAATTCGGAATTATGAAAATCAGAACATTGGGCATCGCTGCGCTTGTGCTGTCTCTCTGCTTTGCGGTATCTTGTCAGGAGGAGGACATAGCTTGGAAGGATATCCCTTACGAGACCGTCGAGGCCGCTTCGGACAATGCCACCATCACCGTGAACGGCGTGGAGGCTAAGTACGGCAAGGTTCAGCTGAATGCCGTCAGCGGCACTGAAGCCAAACTTTTATTGGATGAAATCGTTCCGGGATACGGTTCCATCACCGCACAAGTGGAACTTGAGAAGATCAGCGATACTTCTTTCGATTTTTCTGGCGAGACTTCTCTCGACCATCCTTTTGTATCATTGTCACGCGCCGAGAGTACTCCTGAGATATATGCTCTCTCCGTCAGCGGAAATGTGACTACCGAGGGCAAGATTACTGTCAGGGCTGAAACGAAGGTTATTGATGCCAAATTGGCAGGTACCTGGAGCATCAGGAGAAATTCCACCATCGGGGCATCCGGTTTGCCTCTTGCAGGCCCGCTCGAGTTTGAGGTTCCAGGACAGTCCGAGAATGCGACGCTTGCCAATATCGTCGCGTCTGTGAATATGGTGGGAGGAATGCTGGTGGCTGATGTTCTCAACAAGGTTACTTTCCTTGAGAATGGCAATATCACCGCTGAGTTCCACTCTCCGTTTAAGTTCGGAATTTATTTTCCGGATATCGACAACGAGACAGGCGCCGTCTATTATAAGGCTTCGACTCACGATAACGAGTGGATGACTTCTCCTGCAGCGAATTACGCATTCTGGTACACTGATGGGGATTATTTCTTCGTGGTTCCTGAGATGTCGGAGATTTCATCCGGTTCAGGTTCAGACTCCGGATCAGGCTCCGGCAGCGGTATCAGCATTTCCGACATCGTCGGTCTTGCCGATTACGGTGTGGATGTGGTTACTCTTTTAGCAAAGGCGGCAGAGATAGTCTATACCGGAGCGCCTCTCCATTACACGCTCTCTGGCGACAGCCTGGATCTCTATCTGGAGAAGACTGATCTGGAAGTTATAATGCAGTGTATTTTTGCCGATCCCGACAAGCTCGATGTTCTGGTGGAAGCGCTCAGACAGAGCGACTACGGCCCATACATTGATGCCGCATTCGGTGTATTGAACATTTCCAAAGCCTCGGACATTCTGACCCTCTGGAATTCTCTCCCGACATTCAAGTTAATCCTTCATCTCACGAAGTAATCCTTACACATATCATAGAAAAAACGGCCCTCCCTGGCCGTTTTTTTAATTTATTCCGGAGAATCAGAGGTTAGTATCCGATAAGTTCGTATCTTTACAAACATCAGAAATTTTTATGGGCATGAAAAGGATATTCAGAATTTTGGCGGTGACGCTCTGTCTTGCGGCGGTGGCGTGCCAGGGGAATAAGTCAGCGACTTACAGCTGGGAGGATGACCTTCAGTACAGGCTCGGGGTGGACTTCTGCAGAAGCGCCGATGAGGTGAAGGCTTATATTCAGAAGTACATACCGGATGTGACAGATGAGCGGATAGCGGATTGGACGAAGTCCGGAAAACTGGAGGCGATGGAGATCGGGGGAGAGTTGAAGTATTTCCGCAACGCTGCGCCGAATCTCTTTCGCGTCGACAGCGAATGTGCTGAAATCAAGCTGCTTGCGGATGGACCGGAGCTCTCGCCTCACTATACTCTCGGTTCGCGGGATATTTCGATGCTGGCCGCTCAGGTGATGGACGGAGGGAAGAATATCGGTCTGCCGGTGCGGATGAAGGTGCGCTATACGTTGACTGTGGAGCCTGACGCCGTTCCTGCCGGCGAGGTTCTTCGCTGCTGGCTGCCTTTCCCCCGCAGCGACGTGCCGAGACAGACGGATGTGAAGTTCATTTCCGCCGGTTGGAATACGGTGGACGCGGAAGGCGTTGAGACCGAAGGACTTCGCACCGAAGACAAGTCTTCCGATGAACTGGTGTTCTCGGGTGACGGCTGTGCTCACAGCACTCTCTATATGGAGGCGAAGGCTGTGGAGGGCTGCGAGACCGTATTTTATGAGGAGTTTGAATATACGGCTTCATCGCAGTGGTATCCGCTCGGGATTTCCACTCCTGAAACGATAGCTTCGAAAGAAGGCCTCGACGCTCTGAACGATCCTGCCAATTATCTGGGGGAGAGGGAAAAACATATCGTCTTCACGCCTGAAATCCTCGCCCTTCGCGACTCGCTTTCGCAGGGCCTGACAGACAAGGTCGAGATGGCGCGCTCTTTTTACAACTGGATAGAGGCTGAGTTCCCGTGGGCTTCCGCAAGGGAGTATTCCACCATAGACAATATCCCTATGTACGTGCTGGGCAGCGGCCACGGCGACTGCGGTCAGGTGAGCCTGCTTTTCATCACGCTTTGCCGCAGCGCAGGCATTCCTGCACGCTTCCAGAGCGGATTTATGATGCATCCGGGAAGCGTGAACCTTCACGACTGGAGCGAAATCTGGCTGGATGAGTACGGCTGGGTGCCTGTGGACCAGTCGTTCGGCGGAGAAAGCTATTTCGGTGGAATGGATTCCTACAGGATGACGGTAAACTGCGACTACGGCCGGGCCCTTGTGCCGGAAAAGAAATATCCGCGCAGCGAAACCGTTGATTTCCAGAGGGGTGAAGTCGAATGGGAGGGCGGAAACCTCTACTTCCCTTATTGGGACTACGACCTGGATGTGGAGTATCTGACTCCGGTCATTTAGGCCTTCCAGAGCGATTCCAGCTCCGAAACAGGATAGAGCAGGTCAATGACTTCGCCTATCCTTCGCGGAAGGATGAGGTGGATGGAGTCTCCTTCGACCTTCTTGTCCTTGAGCATCGCGCTGCAAAGCTCTGATTTATCGGCATATAGACCTTCGATGCTGTCGGGAAGACCGCAGCTGCGGAGGTCTTTTCTTATCTGCGCTTCGAGCTCCGCCTCAGCCTCGCCCAGAACTGCAGCCGCCCGCGCGGCGAGTGCAAGGCCGACGGCAACCGCTTCACCGTGACTATATTGGCCGCTTGCGGCCAATCCTGTATTGCTGCCGGAAAGTGCGCAGCTTTCGATGGCGTGCGCGAAGCTGTGGCCGAGATTCAGCAGACGCCTCTCGCCGTGCTCGTTCAGATCGCGCTCTACGACAGCCTGCTTGTACGAGGCGCATTTGCCGATGACGTCGACGAGTTCTTCCATCGTGCCCTCAAGGCCGTTTCCGGCAATCCGTCTGAAGAGTGCCACTGCTTTATGGTAATACGTTTCGTCGTATATCATAAAGGTCTTCAGGACCTCAGCGCTTCCTGAGCGGAATTGTCTGACGGACAGGCTCTTGAGGAATTCCGGGCAGATGATGACGGACGAAGGCTCGCGGATGACTCCGAGCATATTCTTGAAATTGTGGAAGTTGACTCCGTTCTTGCCGCCTATCGAGGCGTCACACATCGAGAGTAGTGTCGTCGGGACGAATGCGAAGGGCACTCCGCGCTTGTAGATCGAAGCGAGAAAGCCTGTCAGGTCGCTGGTGATGCCGCCGCCGACGCCGAGAATGAAGCTGCTTCTGTCGGCTCCGGCCTCCAGAAGTCGGTCGGCGAGAGTCTCGACCGTGCTTAAGGTCTTTAACTTTTCGCTCGTCTGAGTTTCGATTATGTAGCAATTATTGAAGAATCGGTAATAATCTTTCAGATTGTTATCGATTATGGCGAAAATCTTTCCATTCTGGGGAAGGAGGGTTTGTAACTCGCTGATATTGCGACAGATGCTGATTTTGCTCATAAATAATTATTAATAATCTTTGCAAATATATTAAAAAATTATAGCTTTGCACACGAAAGAATAAGGCATGAACAGCGTTTACTCATATTCCTTTGATTTTTACTTTTACTTTTACTTTGGCAAAAGGTAAGAGCGGGAATCTGCGTAAACTTCCGAGTTAGAAAGTGTATGAACTTAAGATATTCCCGCAACGAAAGCTGCGGGATTTTTTGTTATAGAAAGCATATATGGACAGAATAGCAATTCAGGGAATCGACGGCTGCAACCATTTCATTGCAGCGCAGGACTATTTCGAAGGACGTGACATCTCCTGCGTGGACTGTGACACGTTCCCCGAGCTGGCCGATACGGTCGAAAAGGACCCGTCGATACTCGGAATAATGGCCGTCGAGAATACCATCGCCGGCAGCATCCTTCAGAATTACAGACTGATAGAGTCCCATCATCTTGTGATAGTGGGGGAGTACAAACTCCGCATCAAGCACGCGCTGGTGGCTCTGCCGGGTGTCGAGATTTCGGATATAAAGGAGATCAATTCACATCCTATGGCCTTGAGACAGTGCGCGGAGTATCTGGAGAACCTTCCTGGAGTGAAGCTGGTGGAGAAGGACGACACGGCGGGAAGCGCGAAATGGATCAGCGAGAACGGTCTGCGTGACCACGCGGCTATCTGTCCGGCGGGCGCAGCGGCCCTTTTCGGGATGAATGTGCTGGCGGACGGAATCGAAACCAACAAGCGCAATTTCACCCGCTTCCTGATTCTGGCCCACAAGAGCGTGGCGGATGTGGTCCTGAAGGACCTCTGTCCTGACGGGACGGTGAACAAGAGCACCCTGGTATTCACTCTCCAGCACAGTGCCGGCAGCCTTTCGAAGGTCCTTTCCGTGCTCTCGTTCTACGATATGAATCTCACTATGATCCAGTCGGTTCCGATCATCGGAAAGGAGTGGGAATATCAGTTCTACATTAATCTGCTCTATGCCGACTACCACCGTTACCGTCAGGCGATAGATGCCATAAGGCCTCTGACCGGTATGCTAAAGGTGCTGGGAGAATATGAGGACGGAAGACAGTCGGTTGCTGACTGAAACACGATAAAATCAACCCGGTCCCGGACCGGAAAATGTATATGAAATGAATACAGTTTTTACCCCTGCGCAGAGAATCTCTGAAGTGAAAGAGTACTATTTCTCTGTAAAAAACAAAGAGATCGCGGCGATGAACGCCCGCGGCGAGAATGTTATCAATCTGGGTATCGGAAGCCCGGATCTCCCTCCGATAAAGAAAGTAACGGATACCCTCGCGGCCGCCGCCGCCCGCAGCGACACCCACGGCTACCAGTCCTATATCGGTATCCCTGAGCTTCGCGGAGCCTTCTCAAGGTGGTATGCGCAGAAGTATGGCGTGGACCTCGATCCTGCCACCGAAATCCTGCCTCTGATGGGCAGCAAGGAGGGAATTATGCACATCTCGATGGCTTTCCTGAATCCCGGTGACGGGGTGCTGATTCCTAATCCGGGCTATCCGACATACAGTTCGGTGTCCAAACTCGTCGGGGCGGAACTGATTCCTTATGAATTGGATGAGAAGAACGGCTGGCAGCCGGATTTCGAAAAGATCGAGGCAGGCGTGGACCTGACGAAGGTGAAGCTGATGTGGTGCAATTATCCGAATATGCCTACCGGAGCCCCGGCTACCCGTGAACTCCTGGAGCGTCTTGTGGCCTTCGGCCGCAAGTGGAACATCATCATCTGCCACGACAATCCTTACAGTTTCATCCTGAACGACCATCCGCTCAGCATTCTCGCGGTGGAGGGCGCAAAGGACGTCTGCATCGAGCTGAATTCAATGAGCAAGACCTTCAATATGCCGGGCTGGCGTATCGGAATGGCGGCGACGAACCGTCAGTTCATCGAGTGGATCCTGCGCGTGAAAAGCAATATGGACTCGGGTATGTTCCGTCCGATGCAGCTCGCGGCCGTTGAGGCGCTCGGAGAGAGCGATGAGGACTATGCCGCGATGAACGAAGTGTACCGCAGACGTCGCGTCATCGCGAAGAAAATATTGGAAGCCGCAGGCTGCCAAGTGAATGACAATCAGAGCGGTCTGTTTCTTTGGGGGCATATTGAAAACTCTCCTGCCGGCAGCGACGCTGCCAATGACGAAACGTGCGCTTCGAAACTCCTGAGCGACAAGGTGCTGTACGGCGCGAAAGTGTTCCTCACCCCCGGCTTCATTTTCGGAAGCGTCGGACGCAGCTATATGCGAATCTCGCTCTGCTGCAGCGAGGTGAAGCTGCGGGAGGCATTGGACAGAATAGAAAATTTATAAAAGAATACTATTTCTTTAATTGATAAGGTTATGGAAATCAAGAAGTTGGAACTTAAGGGCGTGGATCCTCGCAGGCCGGTGGTCATTGCGGGACCGTGCAGCGCAGAGACTCGCGAGCAGGTGCTCGAGACGGCTGAGAAACTCGCCGCGAACGGCGTGAAGATTTTTCGTGCAGGCATCTGGAAACCGCGCACCAAGCCGGGCGGTTTCGAAGGCGTGGGCGTGCCGGGACTCGCCTGGCTCAGGGAAGTGAAGGAGAAGTTCGGGATGCTGACGGCGACCGAGGTGGCGACTCCCGCGCACGTGTTCGAAGCTCTGAAGGCCGGTGTGGACGTGCTCTGGATCGGCGCGCGCACCGTGACGAATCCTTTCGCGATGCAGGAACTTGCTGACGCTCTGCGCGGAACGGATATGCCTGTGCTGGTGAAGAATCCGGTGAATCCTGACATCGAGCTCTGGATCGGCGCGATTCAGAGGCTCTGGAACGCGGGGCTTCGCAACATCGGCGTGATCCACCGCGGCTTCAGCTCCTACGACAAGAAAATCTACCGCAACGCTCCGCTCTGGCACATCCCGATCGAACTTCGCCGCCGTTTTCCGGAGATGACGATTTTCTGCGACCCGAGCCACATCGGCGGCAAGCGCGAACTCGTCGCCCCGCTCGCGCAGCAGGCGATGGACCTGAACTTCGACGGCCTTATCATCGAGAGCCACTGCGATCCTGACCACGCACTGAGCGACGCCGCGCAGCAGCTCACCCCGGAGGTACTTGACTATACACTCAATATGTTGGTAATCAGAGACAATGCGCAGACGACGGAAAATATCACCGTCCTGCGAAAGCAAATCGATGAGCTGGATACCCAGCTGCTTCAGCTGCTCGCCAAGCGAATGGGCGTTTCGCGCGAGATCGGAACCTACAAGAAGGAGCACAATATGCCTATCCTCCAGAGCAACCGTTACGATGAGATTCTGAAGAGCCGCCGCGAGATGGGCGAGCAGATGGATCTCGACGGGGAGTTCGTGAACAAGATTATGACAAGCGTCCACGAGGAGTCGGTACGCGTGCAGATGAAACTGATGGAGAAATGAGAATTCTGATACTCGGAGCAGGCAAGATGGGGAGTTTCTTCTCCGATCTGCTGAGCTTTGGCCACGAGGTGGCGGTTATGGAGAACGACAGCGCGAGACTGCGTTTCGTGTACAACGTCTATCGCTTCACTAAGATGGAGGAGGTGGAGGAGTTCCATCCTGAGCTCGTAATCAATTGCGTGACGCTTAGTTACACCATTTCGGCGTTCGAGGCCCTGCTGCCGCATATCGACCGCTCCTGCATTATTTCCGACATAGCGTCAGTGAAAACGGGGCTGAAGGAGTTCTACGAGAGCACCGGAATGCGCTACGTGAGCGTGCATCCGATGTTCGGCCCGACGTTCGCGAATCTGGGGAATCTGCAGAGCGAGAACGCGATCATCATCAATGAGCCCGCAGACAGGGCCGCGGGTGTGCGCGGCTCGGACTATATGGGCGTGGTGTTCTTCCGGGATCTCTTCAACTCGCTGAAACTCAATGTGCGGGAATACACTTTCAGCGAGCACGACGAGGTGGTGGCGTATTCGCTCACGATCCCGTTCGCCTCGACGCTGGTGTTCGGCGCGATAATGAAGCATCAGGATGTGCCCGGCACGACCTTCAAGCGGCACCTTGCCATCGCGCGCGGCCTGCTGAGCGAGGACGATTTCCTGCTGACGGAGATCCTCTTCAACCCCCATTCCATCTCGCAGCTCGACAAGATCATCTCCGAGCTCGGCGCCCTGAAGGACATCGTCGCAGCCCGCGACAACGCCGCAATGAAGTCCTTCCTCGACCGCGTCCGCGACAACGTCGACTGAGTTTTTTTTCATCGGCCGCCCGAAAGCGGCCAATTTTTTTGTCGAGTAAGCAATAATTGATATATTTGCACGATTGGACGCGGGAGCGTCCGGCCACATACTTGATTGAATAAACTACTTATATGAGCAAATTACAGGAACTGACGGACAGGCTCTACAGTGAGGGGCTGTCCAAGGGAAAGGAAGAGGGCGAAAAGCTCCTCCAGCAGGCTGGAAAACAGGCTGAGGAAACATTGGCCGAAGCGAAGGCGCAGGCCGCGGCTATCATCGCGAAAGCGGAGAAGGACGCTGCGGATCTGGTCGAAAAGACTGAATCGGACGTTCGCAAGGCTTCGGAGCAGGCTCTTCAGGCCACCAAGACCGAGATGGAGAATCTGCTTCTCAAATCTGTCTGCGGAACCAAGGTCAGCGAGGCACTCACCTCGCCGGACTTCCTCAAGGAAATCATAAAGACTGTCGCGGAGAAATTCACCGCCGAGCAGGCCACTGACCTTTCTCTCGTGCTCCCTGCTTCCCTGCAGGACAAGATGGAACCTTTCGTGAAGGGCGAACTTGCCAAGACGCTGAAGTCAGGCGTCGACGTGCAGTTCTCCAAGAAGATTGCCGGAGGCTTCACCATCGGCCCGAAGGACGGCGGCTATTACATCAGCCTCACCGACGAGACCTTCAAGTCCCTTATAGGCGAATATCTGCGCCCTGCCACAAGGAAACTGCTCTTCGGCTAGTATATGAACAACTACGAGTACATCATCGCCTCCCTCCCGCTGCTTTCACCTGACGCTACGAACGTGCAGGTGGATGCGGACGAAGTGATCGCCGAGATACGGAGCCAGTGCTCGAAGAAGGACAACGCTCTGATAGACTTCCTTCTGGAAGGCTACAATCAGGACACTCTCGGCCGTGACTTCTATCTGAAGGCCCTGTCCCACCACGACAGGTTCATCCGGGAGTACTTCGCTTTCGACCTGAATCTGCGCAACGCCAAGGTCCGCTACATAAACGGAGCCCTCGGCCGCGCCCCGATGCAGGACATCGTGGTTCTGGACCAGAGCGAAGATGCGGAGCAGAGCGAACCGGATCCTGAACTGGACGCCGTCTTCGTGGCGGATGACCTTATCCAGAGAGAACGCAAGATAGATGACTTCATCTGGGAGAAGGTGGAGAATATGGTTCTGATGGAGCTCTTCACGATGGACCGCATACTCGCGTTCATAGTGAAGCTGCGCATCATAGACCGCTGGATGAAACTCGACGAGAATACGGGACGCGGGATGTTCCGCAGGCTCGTGGATGAGATCCGTGGGACATTTCAGGGTGTAAAATACGAATAATCAATAAATTAATAATATGAAGACAAAAGGAAAGGTAACGGGAATCGTTTCCAACCTTGTGACGATCCGCGTCGAAGGACCTGTGGCCGAGAATGAGCTCTGCTACATCGATCTGGGTGGCACGAAGGTCCTCGCCGAGGTCATCAAGGTGACCGGCGCCGAGGCATCTGCACAGGTGTTCGAAAGTACCCGCCGTCTGAAATGCGGAGACTCTGTCGAGTTCGAGGGCAGAATGCTCGAGG
>CAVCSJ010000028.1:11686-17578 GCA_963604895.1 bacterium | reverse complement strand
CATTGATTTTTTGAGTAACTTTGCACTCGGAATATTACTGTTCAAACTTATAGATATTATGCACAAATTCTTCAAAATCCTGCTGTCAGTCCTGACAGTAGTGTCTTTTGTTGTGTCTGCGTCCGCGCAGGTGACTACATCTTCATTGAACGGCAAGGTTGCCGACGCCAATGGAGAGCCTATTCCTGGTGCTACAGTAATCGCTGTTCACACACCATCGGGTACTCAGTATTTTGCAGTCGTTAACGCTGAAGGCCGTTACTTCATCAACGGTATGCGTTCCGGCGGTCCTTACTCTGTAGAGGTCAGCTGTCTCGGCTATCAGACCGTTACCTACACTGACATCACCCTCCAGCTCGCCGAGCCGTACAGCCTTAGCGCCACCCTGCAGGAGGACAACGAGATGCTCTCCGAGTCAGTGGTAATATCTACAGCAAATTCCAAGTTCGCTGTCGAGAAGACAGGTGCTGCGACCAACATCAACAACAAGCAGATCACCTCTCTCCCTACCGTCAGCAGAAGCATTACCGACGTTACCCGTCTTTCACCTTACGGCGGTAACGGAATGAGCTTCGCCGGTGCAGACGGCCGTACAGCCAATTTCACAGTCGACGGTGCAAACTTCAACAACAACTTCGGTCTTAGTGAAAACCTCCCTGGCGGCGGTAGCCCTATCTCCATCGATGCAATCGAGGAACTCCAGGTAGTTATCTCCCCTTACGATGTCCGTCAGTCCAACTTCATCGGCGGCGGTGTAAACGCCATCACCAAGTCAGGTACCAACACCTTCAAGGGTACAGCCTATGTTTATCACCGCAACGAGAATATGCGCGGTGACACCATCGAAGGCGAGACCGTTTCAGGTGCCCGTGCTACAGACCGCAACACCATTTATGGTTTCACTCTCGGCGGCCCTGTCATCAAGAACAAACTCTTCTTCTTCGTCAACTATGAAGGGACAAAGACTCCTACAGTAGCCAACCGCTGGAGAGGTTCTTCCGATGGAAACGGTGATTCAGACCAGTATCTTTCCCGTACCACACTCTCCGACCTTCAGAAGGTTTCCGATTTCGTAAAGAGTGAATATGGCTACGATACAGGTTCTTATACAGACTTCCCTGCTGACGAGAGCAACCGCAAGGTCCTCGCCCGCATTGACTGGAACATCAACGACAAGCATCACCTTGCTCTCCGTTACAACTACACTCTGAACAAGGCCTGGAATTCTCCGAACTCCTCTTCAATGGACGGTGGCTCACGCTCTTCATACGGCCGTACATCCCTTTACGCCATGTCTTACGCCAATGCGATGTACTCTATCGACAACCTCGTAAATACCTGGTCTCTCGATCTTAACAGCCGCATCAATGACAAGCTCTCCAACCAGTTCCTCGCTACCTATTCCAAGCTCGACGATATCCGCGGAACCAACTCTTCAGAGTTCCCGTTCATCGACATTATGGACGCCGGCCAGAAGAATCCTGACGGCACTGACGCTACAGGTTCCAACACCTACATCGCTCTCGGTTACGAGCTCTTCACCTGGAACAATGCCGTTCACAATACAGTCGCTTCCGTAAAGGATGACCTCACCTGGTACAATGGTACTCACAAGATCATGTTCGGTGCCAACGCCGAATATCAGATGGCTGACAACAGCTATATGCGTAACGGTACAGGTTACTACCGCTATGACTCTCTTGACGACTTCCTCAACAAGAAGGCTCCTTCCATCGTAAACCTTACTTACGGTTATGACGGCGAGACCAACCCTGCTGCCCGCGTACGTTTCTACAAGGCAGGTATCTACGGTCAGGATGACTGGGCTGTAAACGAGAACTTCAAGCTTACCTACGGTCTCCGTATCGACGGTCTGTTCTTCAGCAACCAGGACATTATGACCAACCAGGCTATCTATGATCTTGACTATGACGGACGTCATATCGACACCGGCAAGTGGCCAAGCGCTAACGTAACAGTTTCTCCACGTGTCGGTTTCACCTGGGATGTCCTCGGTGACAAGAGCCTCAAGGTTCGCGGCGGTACCGGTTTCTTCTCAGGCCGTCTGCCTCTCGTATTCTTCACCAATATGCCTACCAACTCCGGTATGGTTCAGTACCAGGCCAAGCTCAACGCTACCGGCAAGAACGGTGGTACCAAGACTGATATGAGTCAGTTCGCAGGCGGTGTCCTCAACCGTGAGGCCCTCTACAACAAACTCATCTCTATGGGTTATCCTGAGACTATCAAGCCTGAGGATGGAACAGCTCCTTCAGAAATCTCCGCTGTGGATCCTAACTTCAAGATGCCGCAGGTATGGAAGACTTCTCTCGCAATCGACTACGCATTCCCTACTTCCTTCCCATTCACCGTCACTGCTGAAGGTATCTTCAACAAGACCATCAACGGTGTCTGCCTGACAGACTGGAGCATCAAGGGAACAGAGGGCTTCGCAAGATTCAACGGCGCTGACAACCGCGCGATCTACTCCGATTATAAGCTTACTTACGAGAAGAACGGCAAGACAACCAATATGCCTAACGCCTACGTTCTCGAGAACACCAACAAGGGTTACGGCTATTCAGCCAATGTTACCGTGAATATGCGTCCGGTCGAGGGCCTCAGCCTCATGGCTGCTTACACCCACACCGTCAGCAAGGAACTCACCGGTATGCCTGGTTCCAACGCTTCTTCAGTTCTGAACTATATGGCTACAGTGAACGGTCCTAACGATCCTGGTCTGCACAACTCAGAGTATGTAACTCCTGACCGCGTTGTCGCTTCCATCACTCACGACGATAAGAGCAACAATCACTTCAGCCTCATCTACGAGGCCTGGAGAGGTGGCTACAACTACTCTTATATGACTGTAAACGACATCAATGGTGACGGTTACAACTACGACTCCATCTATATCCCTACAGACAGCGAGGTAGAGAACAACGAGTTCCGCTTCGTCTCCACAGACGACCGTGACCGCTTCATGGCTTACGTTCACAACGACAAGTATCTCAGCAAGCATCAGGGCGAGTACGCAGAGGCTTACAGCGTTTATTCTCCTTGGGTTCACAGAGTTGACTTCAGCTACAAGCACGACTTCAAGCTCAACATCTTCGGCCAGACCAATACTCTCCAGCTCAGCTTTGACGTGAAGAACCTTCTCAACCTCTTCAACTCCAGCTGGGGCGTGAGCAAGTATATGAACTCATCTCTCGGCGAGGGCCGCATTCTCAAGTATGAGGGCGTTGACGCAGATGGTTACGCTACATTCTCTACAGCAAAGGCTTACGGTGCTGACACCGAGACCTTCGTCCCTTATCACACTATCGGCCAGTGCTGGTATGCATCCATCGGTCTTAAGTATATGTTCAATTAATCATCACTTCGAAGGTTATGAAACTTAAATATATTTTCACTACTGTTCTTGCAGCTCTCGCTCTTATGGGCTGTGAACAAGACCTCGAGAGACATCTCGACGAGGTGCAGGTATCGTCTTCTTATGTGGCTATTCCTGCTGAAGGCGGTTCCCAGACCATCACCGTCACTGCGACTGACGCCTGGAATATTACCGAGATTCCTGACTGGCTTACAGTTTCTCCTACTACCGGTGCGGCCGGTGAGACTACCGTTACTTTCAAGGCTGACAAGGCTTCCTCTACAAACGAGGCTACCGTATATCTTAACTGTGCTGAAAAGTCCCAGCTCATCAATGTCCTCCAGATGACAGAGAAGACTGAGACGCCACTGTCCACCTGCAAGCAGGTGAACAGCGGTGTGGACGGCGTTACCTATCGTGTCAAGGGTACCGTTACATCCATCACCAGCACTACCTATGGCAATATGTACATCAACGACGGTACTGACGTGGTTTACGTTTACGGTACTCTTGATGCCAGCGGTGCTGAGAAGAACTTCTCAAGCCTCGGAATCAGCGTAGGTGACATCGTTACCGTAGAAGGCCCTAGAAAGACTTACAGCGGAACCATCGAGCTCGTTAACGTTACCGTTATCGCTATCGAGAAGTCCCTCATCAAGGTCGACAGCGTGGATCCTGAGTCTGCTGAGCTCCCTATCGAGGGCGGTGACTTCACAGTTACCCTCAGCTGCTCCGGCGACGGTGTAAGCGTAAGCGTTCCTGAGGCTGCAAAGTCCTGGCTCTCCGTCAAGTCTGTCAGCACTTCCGGCAAGGAGGCTGTCGTAGTGTTCAACGCTACTGCAAATGCAGGCGGTGACCGCTCCACAACCCTCGAGTTCACAACAACTTCAGGCGGCAAGGAGTATTCCGCTACCGCAACCCTCGCTCAGAAGGGCGCCATCATCGCAGCTACCGTAGAGGAGTTCCTCGCTGCAGCTGAAGGCGATACCCAGTATCGTGTAACAGGTGTCATCACCAAGGTTTCCGCCTCTTCCAAGTATCACAATGCCGAGATTACCGTCGCCTCCGGTGACTTCTCCAAGACTGTTCTTCTCTATCGTGCGAAGACCAGCGAGGGCAACATCGAAGACCTCGGCCTCGTTGAAGGTGACATCGTTACCGTAGTCGGCAAGAGAAGCTCTTACAATGATGTTCCTCAGATGGCATCCGGCTGTATCCTTGAGTCTTATATCCATTATGCTCCGGCTACCGTTGCCGAGTTCCTTGCTGCTGCAAATGATTCAGAGTTTGCAGTTACAGGCAAGATCGTCAAGGTGGCAGGCCTTAGCGGCAAGTCCGGCTACAATAATGTCAACATCACTATCCAGGATGGTGACGACAGCCTCTATCTCTACCGTGTTACCACATACGACAAGTCTGATGTCGCAGTCCTCAATCCTGAGGTCGGCGCTACCATCACAGTCGGTGGCAAGAGAGGTGAGTACAAGGGCGAAGCCCAGATGGCTTCAGGTGGTGTAGTTCTCGCTTACACTGCTCCGGCTACCGAGTAAGCTTTACACAGAATACTTTAAAGACAGGCAGGACATTCCGTCCCGCCTGTCTTTTTTTTCGTTCCCTGATTTGCAGTTTTCAGCAGTTGTTCATATTTCTGACTCTCGTTATAACGAGAGTTTGTATGGAAATTGACCTGTATCATGGTTCTCCTAGGATTATAGAAAGGCCTGAGTTCGGGGCGGGAAATCCCTACAACGATTACGGGCCTGGATTTTACTGTACGGAGAATGTGGAGATTGCCAAGGAATGGTCCTGCAGTGAGAATGTCGAAGAATTTCGCTGCCGGGAATCCCCGGTATATAGCGGGGATGTCCGGGGTGGAATTGGCCGGATCTGTGATCCGCGCCACGGGAGGAGAAGCTCCTGCGTGCGACTATGTGCTTGCAGACCGCTCTGACGTGTTCTGGACGGGCTGGGCGCTGGCGATGACGATGTCGCCTCGCGTCTGAAGTCTATCCGGCAGATGTCAGGCTACACGCAGAAGGAGCTCGCAGACCGCTCGGGCGTGAGTCTGAGGATGATTCAGGCATACGAGCAGGGGAGTCAGCCGCTCGGCCGCGCCGAAGCCGACACGGTCCTGCGCCTCGCCAGGTCCCTCGGCTGCGAGATGGAGGCGCTGCTGTAAGCGCCCCTTGGCCGGCTCCGCCGTCCAATGCTGCTGGCCATCTTCTTTGAAGAAAGATAGGTGAAGGTGTACATTTTCATAATTGGATATTTTGTAGTAATTTAGCACCGAATTGTGCACAGCAGCAAAAGAATTTAAATTTCATATAAATATGTACACTAAAAGTATAATCAGAACTTTGTGTTCATTGGCCGCAATTGCCGGTCTGTTTATTTCCTGTAAGGAGACAAGTGAGGATTTGGGTGCTCCATCCGTGGAAATCAATCCATCCGAACTTAGTTTTGACAAAGCCAGTGATACTAAAACTATCACTGTGACAGCAACAAGAGACTGGGTG
>CAVCSJ010000028.1:0-11338 GCA_963604895.1 bacterium | reverse complement strand
GTAAGAAACAACTCCAATTCCAACGGCTCCTATTCTGACTATGAGGGCTCCGGTGTGAACAACCTTTTCTTCGGAACCAGCGCTTACTTCTCCGTGTCAGGAATCAAACTTCCTGCTCAGACGAACTACTCCATCAGCTTCGGCTCCGAGAAATACCTCAATGATGGCGACTCCAACTTCAAGCACAGCGAGTTCCACGTATTCATCAGCAACGACGGAAAGAAGTGGGTAGAACTTGAATACACATTCCCAAGCGGAGACAAGGAAGGAAGATGGGACATAGCGACAGCTGACTTCACTCTGCCTTCTGGCACATCCGCTCTCAGCATCTACATCAAGGCCGACGTAGCCAGCGCATACCGTCTCGACGACCTCAGCCTCAATATCTCTTCAGAGGCCGGTACCGCCATCGATTTCTCCAAGGGTGTCGAAATTAAAGTTGACGAAGAGTCCGGAAGTGATGATTATACCAAGGCAGAGCAGAAGACTGTAGCCGAATTCATCGCCGCTGCGAACACGTCCAAGTATTATCGCCTTAAAGGTAAGGTAAGCAGCTTCAATTCAGAGTATTGCAGTTTCGACCTTACAGATGAAACCGGTTCCATCTATGTTTACAGCGTGGACAATAAGTCTGACTGGTCAGATAAAATCAAAAATGAAGGCACCATCGAGCTCGCCGGCAAATACAAGCAGTATAATTCTGTTGACGAAGTCGTAAATGCCTACATTATCAGCTTCGAGGAAGGAGCGGAGACGCCTGCTACCCAAATGTCCATCGCCGAGGTGCTTGCTTCGGATGAGGGTGTCAAGGCCCAGGTTTCCGGAACAGTGGCAGGGACTTACAAGAAAGGTTTCATAATCACGGACGGTAAGGATTATCTCCTCGTATATGACGGCACCAAGTGCGATGCCAAGGTTAAGGACAATGTGACAGTAATCGGAACGACCGATGCTTACGGCGGACTTACCCAGCTGGCATCTCCGGCAGTTACAGTCGTTTCCTCCGGAAATGAACTGACCCTTCCGGAACCGAAGGTTCTTGCCGGCAGTGATTTCGATTCATATTCATCCGAAAAGGTGGAATATATAACATACGAAGGCGTGCTTTCTGTAAGCGGCAGTTACTATAATGTAGACGTCGATGGTGCAAGCATCCACATCGGAAGTCTTTCATACGTGGATGACAGCTTCAATGCCAGCTCATACGACAAGACCGCAGTGAAGGTGACCGGATTCTTCGTCGGTATAAGCGGTTCGGACAGCCAATACTTGAATACGATGGTTACAGACCTGAAGCCTTCTGCCTCTGCATATCTCAATGTCAGCACTGAGGCCCTCACGGCCAAGGCAGATGAGACATCCGCCTCATTCACAATCAAATCGAACGTGGATTGGACGGTTACGTCCGACAATGAGGCTTACACAGTGGAGCCTGCATCGGGCGAGAATGACGGCACCGTGACTGTCAAGTTCGCCGCGAACGAGACAGAGAATGACGTCAAGGTCAATATTACCGTCTCCACCACTGCAGAGGTAGCCACCAAGGCTTATACTGTCGTTCTTACCCACAAGGGCAAGAGTTCTTCAACCGGTGGAGAAGATGTGACAGCTACGGTTGAGAAGGAGTATCTTGCGGCCAATAAAGATGGGAAGATTGACGATGTTATTTCTTATGAAAATAGTTCAGATTACAATGGCGCCACTGTCACAGAGTTGCGAGTTTATAAGGGAAAAGATTTAACAATCAGGGCGGTAGATGGATATACCATTACAAAGGTGGAATTTACTTGCACTGCAGATTGTGGAAAGAAACAAGGTTTCTACAAATCTAATCCTGTAACTGTTGATTCAGGGGCGACATCCGAGTCGAGTGAGAATGGTAAAGTCGGGACTATTACCATCACAGGAGAAACCAAGACGGTCGTTTATACGGCAAAAGAGAATCAGATGAGAGTGACAAAGATGTCTGTAACATACAAAGCCGTCAAATAATTACGAAATTATAATAATTGTTACTGTGCCGCCCGACAGCCGGGCGGCCAATTTCCCATCACAATTCAGCATAGCAAGGAACGAAAACTTGGAATGGAATTCAAAAGAATGAAATCATCCGGACGTAATCGTCACCGCTGCGAAGCGGTAATGCGCCTTGTGCCATTTTTCCTGATAGCCTTTGGCCTGATTTCTTGTGAAGAGAAAATAGAAAAAGACACGACTCCTCCCCAAATTGAAATCAAGTCGACCACAATAGGCGTTGCCGGCGGTTCTCAGTTCGTTTCCGTGACAGCCACATCAGCCTGGCAGTTGTCGGTGGAAGACGGAGACGGCAATGTGAATCCGGAATGGATATCGGTCAGCCCATCGTCAGGCACAAGCAGTAAGGATGTCGTGCTCAAGGTGTCCGAAAATACTTCGGAAGAAAGCCGTACGGCTGTTTTGAGAGTAATTTCAGAAGGCGGGAAGGCAGAAGCATCATTGATGCAGTCCGGGACCAAGAAAGAAAGTCCTGATCCGCAGCCGGATCCGGAGCGAGGTGGAAATCTTTCAGATGCCACCAAGTGGCTGGAACTTCCGGCGATCCCTTCCGGCACGGATGCGTTCACCCATTCTATGGAAATCGGTTCCGTCAAGACAAGAAACTACTCTTTCATTTGGGATTATGAAAATCTCGTGGCTCCTTGGGTGGCTTATCCGCTTAGCAAATGGAATATTGGAGGTTCCGTAAAAAGGTCAGATGCCTGGGCACTCGACCCTCTGCTGAAGGAAGTAGACCAGCCTGTGCTTTACAAGGGCTTCAGCGAAGGAAATTCAGGCTGGTTTTCCAGAGGGCATCAAATCCCTTCGGCTGACAGACTGACATCATATTCTTCAAATACAATGACCTTCTACGGCACGAATATGACCCCTCAGATAAACGATAAGTTCAATGTAACAATTTGGGCGAACCTTGAATCTCAGGTCCGTTCCTGGGCCGACAGGTCAGATACTCTGTATGTTGTAACAGGCTGTGTCATAGATTACAAGGAGGGTGAAACCGTAAAATACGCGCTTGACAATGTCGGGAAGAAGGTAACTGTACCTACGGCTTATTACAAAGTCGTTCTGAGGTATATGAAGAATTCCACCATCGGATATTCCGGCTATTGCGCCTGCGCCGTCTGGATGGATCACAAAGAGTATGATACAATGATTTTTGACAAGAGTTATTCGATGTCAGTCGATGCTCTGGAAGATAAGTTGGGGATAGACTTTTTCGTAAACCTTCCTTCAGTGGTGGGTGATAAGACAGCGGCTACCATCGAGGCTGAAGATCCTTCGAAAGTCGCCTGGTGGTGGTAATATTAAGGGAATTAAAGAAGACTGAATAATATGCGTTTTAAAAGAATTACGTACGCAGTACTTGTCCTGATTCTGGCTGCAACCGTTGTCGCTTGCGCCAAAGGCAAGTCCGCAAGAGGTTATGTCATCGGTTTCTACAATGTCGAGAACCTGTTTGATACGTATCACGATGAAGGGAAGAATGACTATGAGTATCTTCCTGACGGTTCAAACAACTGGACAGAAAAGAGGTACGAACGCAAACTTCATAACATCGCCACAGTCATCAAGGCTATGGCAGAAGAGAATAACGCTTACCATACGATTCTCGGCCTCAGCGAGATAGAAAATCGCCACGTGCTGGAGGATCTTGTGAATCAGGAAGAGATCGCCGAAGCCAACTATCAGATTGTCCACTACGATGGACCTGACAGACGAGGAGTGGATGTCGCTTTGCTTTACAGACCGGACCAGTTCAAATTGCTCGAAAGCAAATCAATTCCTTACACCTTCGACAGCAATATCGTATTCGATATGGACGAAGAGGCTCAGAAGGACTTCCGCACCAGAGATATACTTATGGTCAGAGGAGAACTTAAGGGAGAGATGTTCGCATTCTTCGTCGCCCATCTTCCGTCCAGACTTGGCGGCAAGGGAACAGACTTGCGTAGCCGCGGCGCGGAGATTATCTATCAGAGTTCTTCCGAGCTGATGGAGAAATATCCGGGCATCAAGATTGTCGTTATGGGTGATATGAACGATAATCCGACAGATGAAAGTATGACTGTTTATATGCACGGCAAGGAAAATGTCTCCGAGGTCGGGAAGAAAGATTTTTTCTCTCCGTTCCTGTCTATGCTGAAAGCCGGATACGGCTCGCTGGCTTATCGTGGAGAGTGGAATATCTACGATATCATTCTCACAAATGAGGCCTTGGTCAATGCTCCGAAGGGGGCTCTCCGCATTGTCCCCATCGTTAAGGGAAAGTATTACGGGAGAGTCTTCAGCCAGCCGTTTATGACTCAGCAGACAGGCCAGTATAAAGGCACTCCTGCCAGAACATTCTCCAGCGGATCTTATGTGGGAGGATACAGCGACCACTATCCTACATATATCATTATCAGCAATAAATAGTTAATACATATGAGCAAAAGAATATTTCTTGCCGCTTCGGCTATACTGCTGGCTTTGACTCTGTCGGCCCAGACATATACGGGTGGCGTGAAAGGTACAGTGGTCAGCAGACTTTCCAAGACGGCAGTCGACGGCGCGCAGCTGATTCTCTATTCGGAAGGTCAGGAAGTGGCCCGCGTTAAGGCCGGCACCGATGGTGTTTTCCAGATTGGAAATCTCAAGGACGGAATGTACGATCTCGTAATCGAAAGCCCTGATTATCTTGAATCCAGAGTCAACGTTACGGTGAACGAAGGTTATGTCAAGAATATGTTCACGCTGTCGCTGACCCCTGTTACCAAGATTTCAGAAGTCGATGATGCAAGTTTCTCGGAATTCGATATGGACGATTCCGGCTATAATGACAGCCCGACCATTCTTTTCGGCCAGAACGATGTGTTCAACAATATGGCCGGATACAACTTCAGTTCCGTACGTTTCAGAGTACGCGGATACTCAAGCGAGTCTCAGGAAGTGTACTTGGCCGGAGTGAAGATGAATGACGCCGTCACCAACTATACTCCATACTCCCTCTGGAGCGGTCTCAACGAGGCTACAAGATCCAAGGAATCTGTTAACGGAGCGGAAATTTCTGAATATGGTTTCGGTGGTTATAACGGCGTGACGAACATTATGCCTATGGCATCTTCTGTCCGTACCGGATGGAGAGGAAGCGTGCTGACAAACAGCGCCCTTTACAGAATGCGCCTTATGCTGACATATGCTTCCGGACAGCTGGACAACGGCTGGTCATATGCATTCAGCGCATCTGCCAGACTTGGCGGAAATGACTGGATACAGGGAGTTTTCTATCGTTCCTTCGGCTATTATGGATCAGTAGAGAAGAGGTTCAACGATGTCCATAAATTGGGATTCACCTTTATGGCCGCTCCAGGAGAGCGTGGCGCTCAAAATGCTTCCACTCAGGAAGTTTACGACCTGATGGGTGACAATATGTATAATTCGAACTGGGGATACTACAACGGAAAGATGCGCAATGCGCGTGTCCGTAAGACTCACGAACCGATAGCTATTCTCAAGTATGACTTCACTCCGGAATCCAAGAAAATCCAGGCCTCAGCTACGGCTCTTTTCCGTTTCGGCAAGAACGGCTACACAGCCATCGACTGGTATGATGCCCCAGATCCGAGACCGGATTACTACAGAAATCTTCCGAGTTACTTCTATATGGAAAATTCTGATTATGACCGTCAGAATTATGCCAAGTATGCCTGGGCCAAGGAGGCTTGGACTACAGACATTCCGACGACTACTCACATCAACTGGGACAGACTCTATGCTGTGAATGCGATGAACGCCACCGATCAGGGTAACCGTTCCAAGTATGTGATAGAAGAAAGACGTACAGACCAGAGGGATTTCAATCTCGCGCTAAATGCCAAATGGAATCCTGTCCGTTTCCTTACCGTCAACGGAGGGCTTTCCTACAAGTGGAACCGTACGGAGTATTACAAGATTCTGGACGACCTGCTGGGCGGTGACTATTACGTCAATATCGATCAGTTCGCCGAAAGGGACTATGCGTCTTCGGCTACTATGATTCAGAATGATCTCGACTATTATATGTCGAACGGCTCCGCCCAGATTCTGAAGGAAGGCGACAAGTATGGTTATGATTATTATGCCCATATCCATCGTGCAGAGGCTTGGGCATCAGGCCGTTTTACATTCGGCGGCCTCGAGGCGACATTGGCCGGAAGGCTTGGCTACTCCAGATTCTGGAGAGAGGGACTTCTGCGAAAGGGGCTCTTCCCGGGACTGGACTGCAACGGCAGTCCGATAACATATAACGGCGCGGTCATCACCACATATGACTCTGACGGCAATGCCATAACTTCCAAAGGCAATTCTGAAGTCCAGCAGTTCCTGACTGGTTCCGGAAAACTGAATCTCAGCTATGTCGTCAACGGCGGCCACAGAATCTATGCGGATGCGGCATACCTGACAGACGCTCCTACATTCAACCAGTCCTTCATCTCCCCGAGAACCAGAAATACGGTGATGCCTGACCTGAAGACAGTGAAGACATTTACGACAGACATCAATTATGCTTATCGCAATGCCGGATATGACTTCCGTATCACCGGTTTCTACACGGCCATCAAGGACCAGACAGACCTGATGAGCTTCTATGATGATTCCCAGAATTCATTCACGAACTTTGCGATGTCAGGCATAGACCAGCGCCACATCGGTGTCGAACTGGGCTTCAAGGTGCCTACTCCTGTCCCGAATCTTTCGCTTCAGGGAGTATTTACATACGGAGAGTACGTCTATACGTCAAATCCGACGATGTATCAGACCTATGACAACAGCGCGGAATATGTCGACGGCACCTACGGCGTGATAATCCCGTATTGGATGAGTCATCCGACCGCTGACGGCAAGACGGTCAAGCACTATGTGCCTAGCACTCCTCAACTCGCCACGAGTCTGGGACTTGCCTGGAACAAGAACTACTGGTTCATTGACGCGGACGTGGATTACTTCGCCAATTCGTACCTCGATATGAATCCTCTCTACAGGACAGATATGGCTACCGCCGGTCCTGACGGTATCGTAACTGCGCAGGAGATCGAATATATGGCCGCACAGGAAAAGTTCAAGAATTTCTTCCTGGTCAATGCTAGCGTCGGCAAATCCTGGTATATCCAGAGCAAATATCAGCTCGGATTCTCTCTGCAGGTCAAGAATCTCTTGAATAACAAGAATATCCATACCGGCGGTTATGAGCAGACACGTCTGGTCGACAACACCGTAAGTAAGGAGAGATACTATCGTTTCGATTCCAAGTACTTCTATATGAGCGGAATCAACTATATGTTGAACATTTATTTCAGATTCTAAGTTATGAGAAAGATATATTTCGCCTTAATGGCGGCTACAGTGGCCCTGGCATCCTGTGAAGAGTGGGATCAGGTCTTTACTCTGGATTACGGAGAGGCCGATGTCTACGAACAGGTGACAATGACGCCGAATATGACCATCTCGGACCTCAAAGCTCTTTACCAGAAGTCTCCGGTCAAGATCGACAAGGATATCGTAATCGGCGGTCAGGTGGTTTCCGAGGATAAAAGCGGAAATATCTACAAGAGCCTCTATATTCAGGACGCTACCGGAGGTATTGAGCTGAAGGTGGGAAAGAGCGCTCTGTACAATGATTACAAGCTCGGCCAGTGGGTTTATGTCAAGTGCAGCGGATTGACTCTCGGTGCATATAACGGAATGCTCCAGCTTGGCTATGCCGATCCTTCGGGTGAGTATGAAACATCTTATCTGGATGTGCAGTATATTATTGATACTCACGTGTTCAGAGGAAAAGTCGACACCCCTGTGGAAGCAAAGAAGGTTGCCGCAGCAGACCTTCTCAAACAGGAGAACATCGGCTGCTATGTCGAGCTCGACGGCTTGACATATGCAAATGAAATCTTCTGCCTTGTCTATGTGGATCAGAACGGAGATAAAAAGAGTAATGACAACCGAATATTCTTCTCCGACAAGACCTATGGCGTCACTACCTGGGCCATGTCAAAGCAGGGATTCCTGAACTATCTTGAGTCAGGTTCGCTTGACTCCGGCGCGACAAACACCGGAAAGACAGTTCCTCAACTGAAGGCGACATTGAAGAAAAATGCCAGCGCTTATGCCGTCAGCCAGTATTTCAAGATGGCTGGCAAGGAGGTGCAGATCCGCACCAGCGGATATGCCCGCTTTGCTGACACTCAGATCGATCCGGAAATTCTTGCCGGAGCAAAAATCAATGTCAAGGGCATCCTTACCATCTACAATAATGCGGCCCAGTTCACACTCATTGACATCACTGGAGTAGAAAAAGCAAATTAACAACATATGAGAAAACTAGTTATGATTTTAGGAGTTGCCGTTGCTATGGCATCCTGCACCAGCAGACAGAACCCGTTCCTGGAGGAATGGAACACACCTTACGGGGTACCACCTTTCGACAAGATCGAAATTTCGGACTATGTTCCGGCTCTAAAGGCCGGAATGGAGGAGCAGACTGCGGAGATCGAGGCGATTATCGCTAACGCCGAGGCTCCGACCTTCGAGAACACCATCGCGGCGCTCGAGCTCAGCGGCAGAACCCTCAGCAAAGTGCAGGGCGTGCTCTTCAATCTCAGCGAGAGCGAGAACTGCCCGGAGATGGAGGCAGTAGTGGAGGAAGTCACTCCTATCATCTCGGAGCACAGCGACAACATCTATATGAACAAAGCTCTGTATGAGAGAGTTGCGGCGGTCTACAATGCCGACCAGTCCTCCCTCACCCGCGAGCAGCAGATGGTTCTGAAGAAGGTCTACGAGTCCTTCGAACGCAACGGCATCGGCCTCGACGAGCAGAAGCAGGCCCGCCTGCGCGAGATCAACTCCGAGATGTCCGTGAAGACCAATAAGATAGGCAACAACATCCTCGCCGAGAGCAACGCCTTCAAGGCCGAGTTCGGCATCAGCGTTTCCGCCTATCCTACCGCGATGACCACCACCGAGGACCGCGCCCTTCGCGAGCGTATGTTCAAGGCCTATTCCTCCCGCGGCCACAACGGCAACGAGAACGACAACTGCGCTCTCGTGCTGGACGTTATGCGTCTGCGCATCGAGAAGGCTCAGATTATGGGTTACGACAATCCTGCCGACTTCATCCTCGAGAACAAGATGGCGCACGACCATCAGACCGTCGACAAGTTCCTCAGCGACATTATGGTAGCCGCAAACGCCAAGGCCCGCGAGGAAGTGAAGGAGATGCAGAAGGTTATGGACGAGGACATCAAGGCCGGTCTGCTTCCTGAAGGCACCAAGATCCAGCCTTGGGACTGGTGGTACTACGCCGAGAAGGTCCGCAAGGCCAAGTATGACCTCGACGAGTCGCTCACCCGCCCGTACTTTGAGATGAACAACGTCCGCGAAGGCGTCTTCGAGGCTGCGCATATCCTCTACGGAGTTAATTTCGAGCCACTTACAGATGTCCCTGTATTCAACCCGGCAGCGAGCGCATACAAACTCACCGACGAGCAGGGCAACCTGATAGGCATCTTCTACGGCGACTATTTCCCTCGCGCAAGCAAGCGTGGCGGCGCGTGGATGACGAACTTCCGCGAGCAGTATTATGATGCGGACGGACAGGATGTCCGTCCAATAATCGTGAACGTCTGCAATTTCTCCGCTCCGGATTCCACCGGCGTGGCTCTGCTGACCGTTGACGAGGTCCAGACCGCATTCCACGAGTTCGGACACGCCCTGCACGGCTTCCTGAGCAAGTGCCATTATCCTTCAGTCAGCGGTACCAACGTGGCCCGCGACTTCGTGGAGACCTTCTCGCAGTTCAACGAGAACTGGGCCCTCCAGCCTGAGCTTCTCGCCAAATACGCGAAGCATTATCAGACAGGCGAAGTCATTCCTGACGAGCTTGTGAAGAAGATTCAGGCCGCTTCCCTCTTCAATCAGGGCTTCACCACGGCCGAACTCTGCGCCGCATCCATCCTGGATATGAAGTGGCACGAACTGAGCAGCGTCGAGGGCATCGATATCGACAGCTTCGAAAAGAAAGTGTGTGAGGAGATGGGACTTATCGACGAGATCATCCCTCGCTACCGCACGACTTATTTCAACCACATCTTCTCCAGCGGCTACAGCGCCGGCTATTACGGTTATCTCTGGGCTGAAGTCCTGGACAAGGATGCCTTCTCGGCCTTCGAGGAGAACGGCGTCTGGGATCTCGACCTTGCCCGCAAGTTCAAGGAGACCTTCCTTGAGAAGGGCGGCAGCGAGGATCCTATGACCCTCTTCGTAAGCTTCCGCGGCAGGGAGCCTGAAACTGCGGCATTCCTTCGCGGCCGTGGCCTCGATAAGTAATATGAAAGGAACAGCTACTGTAGTAAAGAACAGCGGCAGTCATTATCTTCTGTCGGAGCTCCCTTCGTGGGAGCTCTTTCCTGCTGTCCTGCGCGGAAAGCTCCGCCTGCAGGGGAGCCGTGCCACCAATCCTGTCGCCGTGGGTGATGTGGTTGATTATGAGGCCGATGGGGAGATTACAGAAGAAAATCCCGCGACCATTACCGAAATCCACGACCGCCGCAACGCTGTGGTCCGCCGCCCGAGCAAGCTTTCGAGCCAGTCGCACATAATCGCGGCCAATCTCGACCAGGCGTGCATCGTCTCGACTCTTTATTTCCCGGAAATCAAGCTGCCGTTCCTCGACCGCATCCTGGTGAGCTGCGAGGCGTTCGGCGTGCATCCGATCATCGTCCTGAACAAGGTCGACCTCTATCGCGACTTCGCTCCGGATGAACTCAAACGCTTCCACGAAATCTATGAGGGCGCGGGCTACCGCGTCATCGAGACTTCCGCCATAAGCGGCGAAGGCGTGGACGAACTGAGAGAGGCCTGTATTGGACGCTTGAGCCTGTTCTCAGGCGAAAGCGGCGTCGGAAAATCTTCGCTTATCAAGGCTCTCGACTCTTCGCTGAATCCGAAGATTGCGAGAATCTCCGAGTCTCACCTGACCGGCTGCCACACGACGAGTCTCTACGAGATGTACCGTCTCTCCTGCGGCGGCTACATCGTCGACAGTCCCGGGCTGCGCGGCTTCGGCCTCGTGCAGATCGAGAAGGAGGAGACCGCGCTGTACTTCCCCGAGATGCTCCGAGTCTCGCGCGACTGCCGCTTCACCCCCTGCACGCACACGCACGAACCCGGCTGCGCGGTCAAGGCGGCGGTCGACGAGGGCATCATCAGCCCCGAGCGCTACAACTCCTACCTCGGAATGCTCGAAGAGTACAAGAAATTCCGCTAGGCCGGCTTCCAGCCGTCCAAT
>CAVCSJ010000027.1:0-17602 GCA_963604895.1 bacterium | reverse complement strand
GTCTTATGCTGGAGGCGCAGCCTCCAATGGCGAAAGTCAAGGAGGTCGTGGGCTATTGCCCACGTCCAATGATTGAGAAGAAGCCGGAAAGTTCTCTTTCCAACTTCCTCGTGGATGCTCTGATGGCGAAGACCGCTGAGCTTACCGGACGCAAGGTGGACATCGGACTTATGAATTTCGGAGGCATCCGCATCGATATGCCGGTGGGGGATGTGACCGTGGATGATATAATGTCTATGGTACCTTTCCGTAACCATCTGGTCTATGTGGCTCTGAAGGGTTCTGACGTGAAACGTCTCTTCGAGGATATGGCCAAGGGCCCTATGCAGGTCGTAGGCGGAGTGGAGGTGACCGTCGGCAAGCACCAGCTCATCGACCTCAAGGTCGGCGGAGAGAGCGTGGATGACGACAAGATTTACGGCCTTGCCACCATCGACTTCCTTCTCGACGGAGGAGACAGGATCTATGCCGCGCGCAACTCTGTGGAACTGATTCAGACAGATATGCTTATCTACGATATGGTTCTGGAGCACATCCGCAATCTTACCGCCGAAGGCAAATATATCGAATATCATACTGACGGGAGGGTTAAGAAGATATGAAAAGATTTCTAGTCATTGCGCTTTGCGCGCTTGCGCTCTGCAGTTTCAGCGCTTCTGCCCAGAAACTGGTCATCGTGCACGTCAACGATACCCACAGCCATCTCGATCCGCTTCGTGACGGAACCGGAGGCGTGGTGGAACGTGCCGCCTATATCGACCAGGTCCGTAAGGAGTACGGCCGCCGCCACGTCCTGCTTCTCCACGCCGGCGATTTCAATCAGGGTACATCCTATTTCACCCTTCTGAACGGTGACCTGGAGGTCTCCCTGGTGAATGCCCTCGGGTATGACTGCATCACTCTCGGCAACCACGAGTTCGACAACGGAATCGAGGATCTCGCCCGCCGTCTGAAGACCGTAAAGTGCCCTATAGTGTGCTGCAACTATGATTTTTCGCCTTTCGAACTGGGAGATTACGTGAAGCCTTGCACCATCATCCGCAGGGGCGGAATGAAGATCGGCATCGTGGGTGCCCTCTGTGACATTTCATCCGTGGTGGCCCGTACCATAGCCGACCGTCTGCCGGCGCTTGACACTGAAACCGAGGTGAACAGATGGGCCGCATATCTTAAGAACGAGAAGAAGTGCGATATGGTGATTCTGCTCTCGCATCTGGGCTTCGACGGCCCTCAGAGCGATGTGGAGATTTCATCCAAGCTGCACAATGTGGATATGATCGTGGGCGGACATTCGCACACGAATCTCGATGATATCGTCTGGAAGACTGATGCCGACGGCAAGCCTGTCGGCATTATCACCGACGGTGAGTGGGGGCTGAATTTAGGCCAGATCGAGATATATTAACTGGGGAGCGTACTCCCCAGGCCCCTTGAAGTTCATTAAGATCTTCGAAATGAGGCTATAAGATATTCATAGACTGCTCGCGGATTTTCTCGAGCTCGTCTTTCATACGGACCACGCATTTCTGAATGGATGCGTGGTTCGCTTTGCTTCCGGTGGTGTTGATTTCGCGGCCCATCTCCTGGATGATGAAGCCGAGCTTCTTCCCCGGATAAGGCTCGCCGTCGATGGTGTCCATAAAGTACTTGCAGTGCTGACGGAGGCGGACCTTCTCTTCATTAATGTCCAGTTTCTCCACGTAATATACCAGTTCCTGCTCGAAACGTTCCTTGTCAGGACGGGCGCCGAGCTCGGCGATATTTTTCAGAAGTTTCTCCTTTACGGCTTCAATGCGCTCAGCCTCATAGCTTTCCACTTCGTTTTCAAGTTCAAGAATCTTGGCCACCCTCAAGGTGACATCCTTGTAGAGGGCTTCACCTTCCTTGGCCCTGTAGTCGCAGATGTGCTGAAGGGCTTCGTCTATGGCTTTGGAAACCAGAGGCCAGTTATCTTCGGTTACCACATCTGACTTTTTGGTCTCGATCACGTCCGGCATACGCAGGACGGTGTCCAGGAGCGCTTCGGGATTGGACGCGGAGCGGCCGCCCATTTTTTGCGCAAGGCTCTGGATCTGAGCGTAGTAGGCGAGTGCGAGCTCTTCGTTTATGGTCCTTGCGGAATCGGCTGCGTTGGGCTCCCAGGTGATGAACATATCGATGCTTCCGCGGTGCAGCGTGTCTGCGATGCGCTTGCGCACCTCCATTTCCCGCTCTTTCGGGAGGAATGGACTCTTGATGTTGATATCGGAGCTTTTGCCGTTCACAGAGCGGAATTCGATGACGAGTTTTCCGTTTTCCAGTATTGCCTCGGACTTGCCGTAGCCTGTCATTGAAAGGATCATAATGATAGAATAAATTTTTCGGGCGCAAAGATACTTAATTTATAGGAAAATATTACTACTTTTGCGTTTCGTGTCAGGTAGTGTTGACACTCGAATACTTATGGAAGAAAACGAAAAGAAACTCAATTTCCTCGAGGAGATTATCGAGGACGATCTCAAGAGCGGCAAGTGTCAGAGCATTCTGACCCGCTTCCCTCCGGAACCGAACGGCTATCTTCACCTCGGACACGCGAAGAGCCTCTGCATCAACTTCGGTCTTGCCCAGAAATACGGCGGCAAGACGAATCTTCGATACGATGACACGAATCCTGTAAAGGAGGATACCGAATATGTCGACGCCATCAAGGAGGACATCAAGTGGCTTGGCTTCCAGTGGGAGAAGGAACTCTACGCATCAGACTATTTCGATCAGCTTTACGAGTGGGCTGAGCAGCTGATACAGAGAGGTCTGGCCTATGTGGACGACCAGACTCAGGAGCAGATGCGCGAGAACCGCGGCACCGTGGAAGTTCCTGGAAAGAACAGCCCTTGGCGCGACCGCACCCCTGAGGAGAATCTGCGTCTCTTCCGCGAGATGAGGGACGGCAAATACGCTGACGGCGAGAAGGTTCTCCGCGCGAAGATAGATATGGCGCATCCGAATATGCTCTTCCGCGACCCTATCCTCTACAGAATCAAGCACGCGAGCCATCACCGCACGGGCGACAAGTGGTGCATCTACCCGATGTACGACTACACCCACGGCCAGTGCGACTCCATCGAGCATATCACCCATTCCATCTGTACACTTGAATTCGACGTGCATCGTCCTCTGTATGACTGGTTTATCCAGACTCTCGGCATCTTCCCGAGTCATCAGTACGAGTTCGCGCGCCTGAATCTCACCTATACTCTTATGTCCAAGCGCAAGCTTCTCGAGCTCGTCCAGAAGGGCTACGTAGCCGGTTGGGACGATCCCCGTATGCCTACGCTCTGCGGAGTGCGCCGTCGCGGCTACACCCCTGAGGCCCTCAAGATGTTCTGCGAGAAGATCGGCGTGAGCAAGCGCGACCAGCTTATGGACATCCAGCTTCTGGAGTGGTGCGTACGTCAGGACCTGAACGCCCGTTCGAACCGCTATATGGTTGTGGGTGAGGATCCTATAAAAGTCACTCTGACCAATTACCCTGAAGACCAGGTCGAGTGGTTCGACTGCCCTCTGAATCCTGCGGAGCCGGAAGGCGCCACCCGCAAGGTTCCGTTCAGCCGCGAGATGTATATCGACCGCGCAGACTTTATGGAGGACGCTCCGAAGAAGTACTTCCGTCTGAAACCGGAAGGCGAGGTTCGTCTCAAGTATACTTATATCATTAAGTGCGAGGAGGTTGTGAAGGATGCCGACGGCAAGGTCGTCGAGCTTCGCTGCACATACGATCCTTCCACACGCCCTGGCAGCGGCGAATGGCGCTCCGTGAAGGGAACCATCCATTGGGTGTCCATCCCTCACGCCAAGGAGGTCGAGCTTCGCAACTACGACCGTCTCTTCACGCTCGCAGATATGAGTCAGGTGCCTGAAGACAAGGACTATAAGGACTTCCTGAATCCTGAGTCCCTCATCGTTGCGAAGGGTTACGCAGAGCCTGCGCTCCTCGACGACCAGAGCGGTCTCGCAGTTCAGTTCGAGCGCATCGGCTACTACTTCCGCGACAAGGACAGCACCGCCGAGCACGTAATCTTCAACAAGACCACCGCTCTCAAGGACTCCTACAAGGTCGAGTAATCCGGCCTTCGGCCAATATGAAAGGTGCGTAGAAGAACATCTACGCACCTTTTCTTGTGTTGTTTCGGAGTTCGCTAGCGAACCAGATACTTTAACCAAAATTCGCGGTCTGCGGCCGTGGAGTGCCGTCCCTGGGCACCGCGGTAGCCGTGCATACCGTCAGGATAGATCATCAGCTCGAAACACTTGCCCTGCTTCTGGAGCTCGTCCACAAGCTGGAGAGTGTTCTGGAAATGCACGTTGTCATCGCCTGTTCCGTGGGTGAGTTTCAGCATAACTGAGCCGTCATTATTCTCGTAAGTCACAGGATATGAGGCTACTGAACTCATAACGCGGGATGCGGCATAACCTTCCGGATTGGCTTGCGGAGTCTCCATAAAGCGCTCGGTGTAATGTGAATCATAAAGCATCCAGTCATATACGCCGCCGCCTGCTATGCCGTAATGGAATACATCCGAATGCTCGAACAGCAGCAGGGCAGTCATAGAACCGCCGAAGGAGAAGCCTTCCACGCCGATCTTCTCTGCATCAACATAAGGCAGGCTCTGCATATACTTGCCCCAGGCCACGAAATCCTTCACAGGAGCCGCGGTCAGATTGCGGAAATCCTCGTCGGTGCCCTTGCGGCCGTTATGGCCGGCCACGCGTGAATCGGCCACGATGTGGATGATGCCGTGGTCGCTCCACCACTGGTTGCCGGGATTCGGAGTCATCCAGCGGTCACGTACATAGGCGGTTCCGGGGCCTCCATAGATTTCGAAATGAACCGGATATTTCTTCGAAGGATCGAAATTCTTAGGGTATACTATCTGTGCAGGAAGCTCGAAACCGTCCTCGACTGTCAGAGTAATAAGTTGAGGCAGAGCATATTTCGAAGGATCATAATCCTCTCCCTTCGTATCCGCCACGCGGAAGCAGGTCTTGGCGTATCTCTGGTCGATTCTCTTGCCCTTCGATTTGGTGGAAGAGAGAAGATTGCGTGTCTTCCAGGCTCTTTCCGCACGGGCGGTCTCATAAATCCAGATCTGAGTCGGGGTGTCGAAAGAGGAGAGGGATACAGCAAAGTGCTTTCCGTCAGGAGAAAAAGATACAGACTGGGCATTCAGCGACGGATCCGTGAGGGTGGAAATCTGTCCCTTTGCATTGACCTTATAGACGGCGCTCTTTGCGAACACATCACGGGTGGCGCTGAAGTAGACATCATCTCCGTCCACGCGCAGAAGCGTGATATTCAGATTGTTCCCGTCGGTCAGACGGCGGAGTGTCTTGCCGTCGTAAGACAGGAAATAAATCTGCTCATAGCCTGTTTCGAAGCTGCGGGCCATATAAAGTCCCTTCTCGGTAAAAATTACCTTTTCAATCCAGTCGAGCCAGGTGTCATAATGTTCGGAATATACCTCGGTCTTGCTGCCGTCCTCGGCGGAAACGGCATAGAGATTAAGGTCGTGCTGAAGACGCGGTTCGCGGGCGATATAGAAATACTTGCTGTCATCGCTCCAGAAAGGAATTCCGAAATACTGGTCCTCCTTCGGATCGAAATCCGCCCATACAGTTTCCGGCTTCCAGCCGGCGTCCCCGAAGGCTCCGCTGATGTCCACCATTCCTATCTGCACCTCAGGATTAGGCTCTCCGGCTTTGGGGTAGCGGGTACGGCTGAGTTTGCCGTCCTGTCCCACAGGGGAATAGATAGGGAACATAGGAACATTCGTATTGTCGAAGCGGTAGAATCCCAGTTTTCTGGAATCCGGCGACCACCAGAATGCGCAGTAATTCGAAGAACGGCCGAGAATCTCCTCGTAGTAAACCCAGGAGGCGTAGCCGTTCAGTATCAGGTCGGAGCCGTCGAAAGTCAGCCTCTTTTCGGCACCGGTAGCGATGTCTGCCACCCAGAGATCATTGGCACGGGTAAAGGCAATCATCGTGGAATCAGGGGAATAGCGTCTGTTTACCGCTCCTTCCGGGGACAGAGGCATCTCCGAGTATTTTGCAGGAGCCTTGACGCCCTCTACCACATCATAATAACGGGTATCCACGGCAAAAGCCTTTTCGTCATTGAAACTGCCGTCATAGGTGAACACAACTCTTTCATTTGACACCCATTTCCACATAAATGGAATCCTTTCGAATTCATCCGCTACGGCCACGGCGCTCAGACCGAGCAGCAGAACTGCGATACTAACTAATCTTTTTATCATAATTATACAATGTTTATTCAAAAATACGTATATAAATCTTAAATTCCAATATATAACTTAAGTTTTAACGTATAAACATCCGCTCCGGGAAATTCACCAGGTAAACTTTAGCCGTGGCGCGGGTGAGGGCTGTGTAGAGCCATTTCATATCGTCGGGCGTCATCTCGTCGGCCCAGAAGGGATTGTCTATGAAGACGCACTTCCACTGGCCGCCCTGCGACTTGTGGCAGGTGATGGCGTTGGCATACTTGATCTGAAGGGCGTTGTAGAACGGATCCTCCCGCACTGCGTCATAGCGTTTCTTCTTCGAGGTGATATGGGAATAATCCTCGGAAACTCCTTGGTACAGAGCGTTCTGCTGCTCGTATGTCAGAGCCGCCGACTCGGAATTCAGGGTGTCCAGGCAGACCTTCACCACCGTCTCCTGGTCGTCATAATCCGGGAAACTGATGCGGGCGTCAGCGAAACGCAGCCCGTAACGGTCCACATAATGATTTATGCTGCAGAGCTTTACTATGTCTCCGTTCGCTATGTAGTCCACGCCTTTTATATCCTCCACGAACTGATAGCAGTTCTTCACTATCATCAGTTTGTCGCCCCTTTCGAGACTTTCCTCCTTGTACTGTACGGCCCCGCGTATCCCGCGGTTGTAGCGGATGGCCCGCTTGTTCGAACGGCACAGGATAATCGTTTCATCCTCACCGTATTGCGAATATGCATCGGTGATTTTTTCTATCAGGTCTCCGCCGTTTATCCGCTCTATGTCCTCCATCCCGCGCACGTCCAGTCTGAAGTCCGAAAAATCTCCGTAATTCCCGTCCGAGGCTATCATCTGACGGATAACCGTGGCATTGGACAGGATGCCGCTTTCGGCAGCCTGTCGGACTACCGTGTGCAGCTCTGCGTAGCAGACTCCTCCGAAGAGGTTCATATACTCCGGGGAGAGCGCGGGGCTGCAGTCGAGGCCCACGGGCGGGAGCTGCGCAGCATCGCCGACGAGTATCAGGCGGCAGTCGGTGCCTGCGCGTACGAAGCTGACCAGGTCTTCGAGCAGATTGCCCGAGCCGAAGCTTGCAATCGATTGCTGCTGAGTGGAATCGCTTCCGATGAGCGACACTTCGTCGACGACGAAGAGAGTGGACTGCGCCTTGTTCGGAGCGAGCGAAAATTGGCCGAAGCCGTCCGCTCCGACACTTTTCTGCCGGTAGATATGCTTGTGGACGGTGAAGGCCGGACGATGTGCGTAAAGCGAGAGCACCTTGGCGGCGCGTCCGGTCGGAGCGAGCAGCACGGTCTTCAGCTGAAGCTCCGCAAGTCCTTCGATTACGGCCGCGAGAGCGGTGGTCTTGCCGGTGCCCGCATAGCCGTTAACTACCATTATATCAGCATCATCGCCGGCGAGAAAGTCCCCGATGCCGCGCAGCAGGCTGTCCTGGCACGACGTCGGCTCGTAACTCAGATGCGAGATGAAATGCTTGTAGAAATGCTCCGCCCTGTCCATAACTATTTGGCTTTGCGTGAGAAAATCATCGCGAGGACTGCGAGAGCAGGGTAGATTTCAATGCGCCCGAAGAACATATCCATCGAATAGAGGAATTTCGCTCCGGCGGAGATGGAGTTGAATGACCCCATATTGCCCAGGTCGCCTAGCGCCGGGCCCACGTTACCCAGACTCATCACGCTGGCTGCGAATGAGTTGAGCGAATCGACGCCGAGCAGCAGACTGATGAATACCGAGAGCGTCACGAGCAGGCAGTAGAGCGTCAGATAGAGCATCTGCGTCAGCAGCTCCTCCTGCTTGATGACGTGCTCGCCGAGCTTGACGTCAGTGACGGAAGACGGGTGAATTACTTGAAGCACACGATGTCGCACCGCTTTGAAGAACACCAGCACGCGGTCAGCCTTGACACCTCCGGAGGTCGACCCCGCGCAGCCGCACATCAGTCCCGCGAAGAGCATCACTATCCCGGCCGTAACCGGCCAATGCGCATTGTCGGTCAGAGAGAATCCTGTGGTGGATGCCGTGCTGATGACCTGGAAAGCGCTGGTCCAGAGTGATTTGCCCCAGGACTCCGCGCAGCCGTCCAGTCTCAGCAGACAGGTCAGCACGAGGGTGAATATCAGCAGCGAGAGCAGGTAAAATTTCAGAACCGGGCTCTTCAGAGGCTTGAGCGAGCGTGTCGCGAAAGCCAGGTATATCATTCCGAAGTGCAGGGAGGTCAGCAGCATAAAGAACATCGATATGCCTTCGATCCAGCGTGAGTCGAAAGATGCGATGGAAGTCGCGCGTGTGCTGAATCCGCCCGAGGCGCACACGCTGAAGGCGTGGTTCACGGCCTCGAAGGGTGTCATACCTGCCGCCCAATATGCCAGAAAGGCTGCGGCGTTCATCAGCAGGTAGACCATCGCGAACATTTTCACTATCTTGTTCGCGTGTGTGGAATAGCCTTCACGGGACAGGGACGAGAGCTCCATATTCGTGAGGCGAAGTCTCACCGGGCTGGAATTCGGGATAATCAGAAGCAGGAATACGACTACTCCGAGGCCGCCGATGAAATGGGTGGAACTGCGCCAGAACAGCAGGGAGTCGGGAAGCAGCTCTACATTGTCGAGAATGGTCGCGCCCGTGGTAGTGTAGCCCGAGACGCTCTCGAACCAGGCATTGGCCACTGTGAAGGGGCCGCCCCAGAGGACGTAGGGGAGCATTCCGAAGATGAACGACAGCAGCCAGGAGAGCACGATGATCATATAGCCGTCTCTCAGGGTGATGGCCGGGGACTTGCGTACGAAGATGAACGGGAAGATTCCGACTATGAAGGTGATGGTAAAGGATATGAGCAGGGCAGTGAGCGCGCTGTCATTTCCGTTCGCTATGGAGACGAGAACGGAAAGGAACATAAAGAGGGCGCTCACGAGAAGGGCGACGCCCACATTTCTGCTTATTACCTTGATATTCATCTTATTGCTTGTTCTGCTGTGTCAGATTCTGACGCATCGCGTTGAGGCGTTTGCGCAGCTGCTGGTTCTCGGAAGCGATGTCGCTTATGCCGGCGTTCAGTTCCGACAGCTGGTCGTCTCCGTCGAATTCGGTATTGTATTTCTTTCCGGTGTCGCGGTAATTCTTCAGGTCTGACAGCATCCTGTACAGGGGCGAGACATAATAGGCATTCAGGAAGAAGAACAGCATCACGATAAGAAGCAGGCCCACTCCCACGGCCACGATGGCGGGGATGATGCTGCGGTAGAATCCGCGTTCGAAGGTGCTGGCATTGCGGTTCAGGTCGTCATAGATGGATGCGTTCAGAGCGTCGATGTCCGAACGGAGGTCATCGTAGACAGGCTGGAGCCGTTCGAAATACCAGGAGCGCGTGTCTATGAAGTCGGACTGCAGGACGTTCGCAAGTTCTTGACAGGTAACGGAATATCGCGAGAAAGACTGGGCTGCCGTATCTACGTAGTCAATGGCTGTCCGGGATTTGAGGGCGAGCTTGAGGCTGTCGCAGAGTTCGTGGAAGCGCTCCTCGCGAAGATTCGGGATATCCACCGCGATATCGTCGCCGATTACGGCGAGGATGTCAAGATTGTCGGAGCTGCTTATGGCGGCAAGGCTCTGGGCGGTATTGATGCACTGGATATTGTCGGACATAAGCCCGGTGACATAGTTGCTCATACGCACGTACATCATCACGGAGATGATGCTGGACACCAGAAGCATCGCGGCTATGGCGCTCAGGCTGAGGCCCAGCTTGGTTCTGATGCCGAGTTTTGCGGACAGTAATTTAGATGTCTTTCCCACGTCGTTTTCCTCCAATTTTACAATTAGCAAATATAGGTAATATTTGCGAATAGTTCATATTTCTTTTAGCTTGAAAAATTTGTTAATATTTCTCTTGGTATTCGTAAATTATTTTCTTAACTTTGCCCTGCTTAAACCACATTCGATATGAGTACTAATTTCCTTAGTGATCCGGATAGTAAAAATTCAGCTCTTAAAAGAGAAATTTTACGTCTGTGTATAATTAAAGGCGGCTACAGCATCGCCGATCTCAGCAGAGATACGAACACCAGTGTTCCTACCGTAACCAAATTCATCGGAGAACTGATGGACGAGGGCTTCATTCAGGACCTTGGCAAGCAGGGCACTGCAGGCGGACGCAGGCCAAGCATTTACGGCCTGAATCCTGAAGCCGGATACTTTATCGGTGTGGACATCTCCCGCCAGCATTTCCATATCGCCATTTCGGATTTCAGCGGCGAGCTGAAAAAATTCATTCAGGACATAGAATTTGTCCTGGAGGCTTCAGCCGATTCTTTCAGAACTCTCTGCGCGCTGGTAAAGAATGCAGTTGTCGCTGCCGGAGTGGACTGGGAGAAGGTTATGGGCGTGGGAGTCAGCCTTTCGGGCCGCGTAAATCCGGAAAAGGGCTACAGTCTTACCTATTTCGTCAGCGAGGACCTGCCTCTCAGATCATTCCTGGAGCAGGAACTCGGAATTCCTGTCACAATCGAGAACGATTCGAGGGCGATGACTTTCGGAGAGTTTCTGGCTTCGGAGAAGAACAGGGACGAGAATATGCTTTTCATAAACCTGAGCTGGGGACTTGGAATGGGTATCATCCTTAACGGAAAACTCTTCTACGGAAAGTCGGGCTTTTCGGGCGAGATAGGGCATTTCCCTCTTCTGGACAATGACAAGATCTGCCGCTGCGGCAAGGTGGGCTGTCTGGAGACCGGGGCTTCCGGCTCGGCTCTTCACGATAAGATAGTGGAGAAACTCGCAGAAGGTAAAATCTCTTCAATGTCAAAGATTTACGCTAAAAATAAGGACGTGACTCTCGATGAGATCCTGAAGGCTGTCGAGGAAGAGGATGTGCTTGCCATCGAGGGCATCGAAGAGGTCGGAAAGACTCTTGGACGCTGCATCGCGGGCCTCATAAATATCTTCAATCCAGGCCTAGTGGTTATCGGAGGCCGACTTATCGTGGGACGCGACTATCTGCTCTTCCCGATAAAGACTGCCGTGAACAAGTTCTCGCTGAACCGTGTAAGTTCCGACACGACCATCCGCTTCTCAGAGCTTGACCGCCAGGCTGCTTCGATCGGCGACTGCCTGCTCAGCCGAAGCAAACTGTTAGGACTGATGTAAAAATGATTCGGGGTGAAAACAGCAATGGTTTTCACCCCGATTTCATTATTGGCCGAAGGCCTCCTAACGCTTCGGCTTCGAAGCGGCGATGGTCTCGCAGGCTAGCGCGAAAGCGGAGGCGGTGAGCGCCTTGGCATTGGACTGAGCCGCAGGGTCAGGCCGCAGAATATCAAGCTTTTCCATAATTCGGGAGATGGCGACGCGCGAGTCGAGACTCAGCAGTTTCGGGCCGCTGGCGCCTATCGCCTGACGCGAGAATTTCTCCTCGCTGCGCACTTCGAACGCATCGGAAATGTCCACGATGCGGTCCGCCTTGCCCAGGCGCGTGAGGGTCTTGCGCGCGCGCGGCTCGAAGCAGAGTGCCACGAACGGTACGTCGTTGTTAATCGCGAAGACTGTGCTGTGCAGGCTTCCGCCAATCACGAAACGGGCATCTTTGTAGATGGCCTGATGTATGTCGGAAGAACATTCGTCCGGGATAACGACAACCCTTGTATCATTCACTGTATCAGCTACATCCTGGAAGAATTTCATATCGCGGCCGAGGTAGCTCGAGCCGTTGAAAAGCTGCGGGAGCAGGACGATGCGCGTGTCCGGGAATTTCTCGAGGGTGTCGCGGATGAGTTCGGCGTAGAACTCGCGGATGGCCGTCGGAGAGACCTTGGAACGGAGCTCGGGGTATTGGACGAGGTAGTTCGGAACCACGATGGCGTAGTCTTCTCCGATTTTCTCGCGTATGGTCTGCGGGACCTGGGCGAGGGGAGTGCCGAGGAAGGACAGGTCGTAGGACGAAGAGAATTTCAGACCGAGGCCAGTGGCGATTTCTTCAGATTCCGCGTCGCGCAGGGAAATGAAGTCGAGCTTACGCAAAACCTTTATGGACAGGCGGTTGAATCTTTTGATTATCGGGCTTCCGTCCGGGAACGGGCCTATGGCACGGCCTAGGTAGGCGATGCGGGCTCCGGACATCTGGGCCAGTTTCAGAAGGAAAAGATGGTCCCAGTCATAGCGGGCTCCGAGGCTGGCGTCGCCGGGAGAAGAAATCACCCAGTCTGCGCTTCTGTACTTTGCCAGGATTTTCCGTGGCGTCTTCAGCAGCAGCCAGCGCCACAGGAGGCCGGTCTTGAGGATGCGGACATAGGTTTTGCGGAAGAAGTCCGAGACCGGAAGGTTCGTGTAGGTCACGCGGGGGTCGGTGATATAGAAATCCTCCAGCAGCTGCGGGTCTTTGCCGACGAAGAGAACCTCGACGCTGCAGTCCGGGAACTTTAGCAACAGGTTGTAGACCAACGCTTTGTGGGCGGATTCGTCGCCTCTGTTGTAGAGGGCCTGATTTATAAGCAAAAATTTCATAAACATTCAATTTCCTTCATAATCTCGGAAATTCGGCTCAAGTTAATAAATAATTGCTATATTTGCATACTTTCAGGCGGGATTAGCACATCGGTAGTGCATTGGCTTCCCAAGCCAAGGAGGCGGGTCCGACTCCCGTATCCCGCTCTAAAGAGAAAGAGACTGACGAATCGTCAGTCTCTTTTTTTCGTTTATGACGAAATGTTGTATTGGCCGCTTACGCGAGCAGCTTCTTCACGATCGTCGAGATGACGCGGCCCTCGGCGAGCCCCGCAAGCTGCTTCGTGGCGACACCCATCACCTTGCCCATATCCGACGGCTTGCTCGCGCCGAGCTCAGCGATAATCGCCTTCAGCTTCTCCTCGACCTCCGCCTCAGAGAGCATCTTCGGCAGATACGAAGCGAGCACCTCGGCTTCCGCCAATTCGTTGTCGGCCAATTCCTTGCGTCCGGCGGCGACATACTGCTCCGCCGCCTCCTTGCGCTGCTTGGCAAGCTTCTGAATGAGTTTCACGATATCTGAGTCGGTGAGCTCCTTGCTGCCGCCTTCCGCGGTCTTCGCGAGAAGAATCGCCGATTTGATGGAACGTACTGAATTGAGGCGGACGGTATCCTTGGCCTTCATCGCCTCCATAATATCCTTCTGGATCTGCTGTTCGAGTGCCATAACATTTAAACTTTTAAACACACAAAGTTAAGAAATTTCCGCATAGCCTGTCACTTCGCGGCCCCACTTCGTCACACTTTATGAAGAAATTTGCTAACTTTGAGAAACTAAGTCACAAAAGTATGAAAAAGTTACTGATAACCACATTGTTATGTATTCTTGGTCTGTTTGCTCAGACCTCAGTTAACGCACAGCCAGGCTTCGGTCAGGGCTTTGGACAGGGCTTCGGTCAAGGTTTCGACCAGGGCCAGATGCCGACTCAGATGCAGGGCCGGATGCCCGGCGGAATGATGATGCCCGGAATGATGCCAGGCCAGATGCCTGGAATGACCGGCGGCCCTACACGCATCCGCAGCCAATGGACAGGCGCCAGAGTCGCTTTCCTGGGCGATTCCATAACCGAGGATCCTCAGATCGGCGTCACCAATAATACCTATTGTAATCTTCTCAAGAATATTCTGGGTATCGAGGCCTATGTCTATGGCTTCAGCGGTCACCATATGAACCAGATCATCTCGCAGGGCGAGAAACTCGAAAAGGATCACGGCCAGGAGGTCGACGCGATCATCGTCTTCGTGGGTACGAACGACTATAACTCGAACGTCCCGATAGGCGAATGGTACAGCTACGACACTCAGACCACGAATCACAACGGCGTCACCGTCGAACGCAAACACCGTAATCTGATTTACGACGACGCTACCTTCTGCGGCCGCACGAACACTACAATGAATTGGCTTAAAAAACATTACCCGGACAAGCAGATCATTCTTCTCACACCTCTGCACCGTGGCATCGCCGATTTTACCCCGACCAATATCCAGCCTGACGAGACGTTCTCGAACGGTTGCGGCAACTTCATCGACGATTATGTGAATGCCGTAAAGGAGGCGGGCAATGTCTGGGCGGTTCCTGTAATAGATCTCAGCAGCATTTGCGGGCTCCATCCGCTCGTGTCAGAACAGATGCGATACTTCCGCAATCCTGAATATGACCTTCTCCATCCGAATACCCCTGGCCAGCTCAGAATGGCCTATGCCCTTGCATATCAGCTGAATGCATATCCTGCTAAGTTCCCTAAATACATTGCCCTGAGTTTCGATGACGGTCCTAATACCAAGACCACTCCGCAGGTCCTCGACGTGCTCGAGGAGAACGGCGTGAGGGCTTCATTCTTCGTGATTGGCCAGAACATCGACAAGGCCTCATCGAAAGTGATGATGAGGGCGTATAATCTGGGCTGTGACATTGAGAATCACTCATTTACGCACAGTTCGATGTCCAAGCTGAGCGCCGGCCAGATTGCGGATGAAATCACAAAGACCAGCGAACTCATCGAAAAATACACCGGCGAGGCCCCGCGCTTCTTCCGTCCTCCGTACATTGACCACAACGAATTGATGCACAAGACTATAGACCTTGCGTTCATCTGCGGCTACAGCTGCGAGGACTACAATGCCGAAGTCTCTGCCGAAACACGCGCCGAGAGGATTCTCGAGAATGTGAAGGACGGCGACATCCTGCTTCTGCACGACTTTGAAGGCAATGACGCGACCGTCGAGGCTCTGAAGACCGTCATCCCCGAGCTGAAGAAACGCGGCTTCGAGTTCGTGACCGTCCCGGAACTCTTCGACAACATCCGCGGCGCAATGCCGAAAGCCCACAACGGCCAGATCTACACCAACGTCTATTCCACCCGCATGGACTAGACCGCTCCCGACGAATCTCCAGAATTGGCCGGCTCCCCTCGGAGCCGGCCAATTCGGTATTCAGACGCTGGGAGCAGCAGCTAGATATTGTCGAAAATCAGCGGAAGCAGATCGTCTACTTTGCTGAATTTCAGAATCTTGCCGTCGCCGACGAGCAGGATGGACATATTTTCGCCGGCGGTGAGCTGGTACTGGGCCATCACCTGACGGCAGGCGCCGCAGGGAGTCGCCGGATTGGCGCAGAGCTTGCCGCCCTGGGCGGCCGCGATTGCGATGGAAATCATCGGAACGCCGGGATGGGTGGCGCTGGCGGAAAACATTGCGGTGCGTTCGGCACAGAGACCTGACGGGAAGGCGGCGTTTTCCTGATTGGCGCCCCGTACGATGTCGCCGTCCTTCAGACGGACTGCGGCGCCCACATTGAAATGAGAATATGGTGCGTAGGAGCCCTTGATGGCCTCTATGGCATTCTGTGCAAGCTCGCGGTCCTGCTGAGGCAGTTCTTCGAGAGAAGAGTACTCCTGATACACTATATTTATATTTCTTTCTGTCATAATTCCGTGATTAATGTCCTCAAATATAGACATTTTTAATAAATTTGCCATCGGAAGAGCGGGATTTGGAGAGTTTTACGCATTTGAGACATAGAATTTATGAATATTGTAGTCAGAACATCTGAAGGAAAATACATTGTAAGGCCGGACACGACCTGGGAGAGAGACAACGAGGACATATATGTTCCGGAATTCGTCAGCCGGATTTCCTGGACACCCGTATTGTTCGCAAGAGTGAGCAAACCGGGCCGGAGCGTAGGTGAAGATTTCGCGGAAAGGTATTATGATGGAATAGGTTACGGCGTTCTGCTCTATCCTGAGGATATGTGTGACGGCAGTGAAACCGGCTTCGCCTGCGCAAGCTGTCTGGACCACACTTCTTTCCTTCCGTTTCCTGTCTACAATAAAGTGACGCTTGACCGCCCCGGAAATGTTTTCGAACTTGGATTCAAGGCCATCGAGCCTGCCGGGACATCCGTAAAACTTTTCTCGCACTCCGATGCGTCATCTGCAGCCATACGTAAAGCCATCGCCGAAGCCACCAGTTACATCTACATCCGCACAGGAGACATTATAGCCATAGAACTTCAGCCTCGCAAACCGCTCTGTTCCAGGGAGAAAGCCGAAGGCTACACCGAGTGTGGTCGTGCAAACCTGAAGGCCTCGTTCTGCGAGAACGAGACTGTCGACTTCGACATCATCTTCTGATTCGAAGATTCTGATACAGCCTGACTGACCTGACTTGAACATTCTGACCTGACCAACCAATTAAAACCAATAATTTTACCCAAAAGTATGGAAAACAACCATTTCGTATTCTCTCTCGAGTACGTGCATCAGCTGCTTTTTGAAGGCAGAAAAATCCGCCTCGAAGAGCTTCCGATGGCGGAAGTGGAGAATTGCTATGAATTTCTGAAGAAATTCGCGTCTGACAAGGTAATCTACGGAATCAATACCGGTTTCGGCCCGATGGCCCAGTGGAGAGTCGATGACGCCTTCCTTAAAGACTTACAGTACAACATTATACGCAGTCATTCGACAGGGGCCGGTGAGCCGCTCCCGGACATTTGCGCGAAAAGCGCGATGATTGCGCGCCTCGGAACTTTCCTGCAGTGCCGCTCAGGAGTTCATCCCGAGGTAGTGAAACTGCTCGTGGAATTCATAAACCGCGACATCATTCCGTTCATCCCGCGGCACGGCAGTGTCGGAGCCAGCGGAGACCTCGTGCAGCTGGCGCATATCGCCCTGACTCTCATCGGCGAAGGCGAAGTGCATTGGAAGGGAGAGTGGAGGCCGTCGAAAGACGTGATGGCCGAGAATGGTCTGAAACCGTTCGAGATTCACATCCGCGAGGGGCTATCCATCACCAACGGCACGTCCGTGATGACCGGCATCGGAGTGGTGAACCAGTTTCAGGCTGAGCAGATTCTCGACTGGGCGACCCTCGCATCCGTAATGATGAATGAGATAGCCTCATCTTTCGATGATCTTATGGCCCAACCTCTTAACGAAGTGAGACGTCACGAGGGGCAGCAGGTCATTGCCGCCAGGATGCGTGAACTTTCAGAAGGCAGCAAGTGTCTGCAGAAGAGGGAGCACGAACTCTATGACAACGGTCACAGCGACGCCAAGGTCTTCGAACACAAGGTGCAGGCCTATTATTCCCTGCGATGCACGCCGCAGATTCTCGGCCCTGTGTATGAGACACTTAAGAATGCTCGCCGTGTTCTTGAGGAGGAGTTGAATTCTGCCTGCGACAATCCGATAATCGATCCGGAAACCCGCAACGTCTACCACGGCGGCAATTTCCACGGAGACTACATTTCCCTCGAAGAGGATAAGGTCAAAATCGCGATGGTACGCGTTGCGATGACAGC
>CAVCSJ010000026.1:0-17756 GCA_963604895.1 bacterium | reverse complement strand
ATGACAGTGGAATAGTATGGACGGAACTTGCTTTAAAGACAAGGTCATCATAGTAACAGGAGCCAGCTCAGGTATAGGGTTGGCTTCTGCCCGTTTATTCGCCTCGTTCGGGGCGAGGGTCGTGATGGCCGCCAGAAGCCTGGACAAATTGCAGTCCCTGGCGCAGTCTATGGGCGATTCCGAGCATATTCTCTGCGTCAGGACAGACGTCAGCGTCTTCGCCGACTGCCAGAACCTCATTGACCGGACGGTCGAAAAATGGGGACGCATCGACATCCTCGTGAACAACGCGGGGCTCTCGATGAGAGCGATGTTCAAGGACCTGGACCTCAAGGTGATACACTCGCTGATGGACGTGAACTTCTGGGGAACTGTGAATTGCACGAAGTGCGCCTTGCCGTGGCTTCTGAAGAGCAGGGGGTCTGTCGTCGGAGTGATTTCGATCGCCGGCTATTCGGCTCTGCCTGCGCGCACGGGCTACTCGGCTTCGAAATACGCGATCCGCGGATTCCTGGACACCATCCGCATCGAACATCTGAAAGATGGTCTGAACGTGCTCGTGTTCGCTCCGGGATACACATCTTCGAACGTGAGAAACGCCGCATTGACCGCGGACGGCAGCGCGCAGGGGGAGACTCCTCTGGACGAAGGCAAGCTGATGAGCGCGGAGGACTGCGCCCTGCATCTTGCCAAGGCTCTGCGCAAGCGCCGCTCTCAGTGCATTCTCACTCCTCTGGGACATCTTACCGTGTGGGCGCACAGGCTTTTCCCGCGCTTTACCGACAGGATGACTTACAAGTACATCGCCCGCGAGGCGAACAGTCCTTTCAAATAGTTCGAACACAGCAGCTTATGTCCTGCGGCGTTTGAGTAAAATGCAAAGCTATGAACGTCAGTCTGAAAGATATTAAACTCCCTTACTGGATCCCGTTTGTGGTCCTGATGCTGATCTTTTTTGCGATCTTCCCGAGGACCGCGAAGTTCAACTATGACTACAAGAAGGGCTCCGCCTGGAAGTATGAAACGCTTCTGGCGCAGTTCGATTTCCCGATTCTCAAGACGGATGAACAGATTTCCGAGGAGAAATCGAAGGCCGGCAGCAGCGTGATTCCTTATTACAGATACTCCGAGGAGACTGTGAACAAGAATATCAAGGCTGCCGAAAGCCTGTCCCTGGGTTCCGCGGCGTCTCTCAGACCGGCCATAGTATCCACCATAAAGTCCATCTACAGTCACGGAGTCGTTTCCGACGAAGGGGTGAAACTCGGCAGGAATTCCGATGACGTGTCAAGGGAGGTACTCTATATCCAGAAGGATAAACGCGCTACCAAAGTGCCTGTCACTGAGGTATATAAGCTTACGGATGCCAAGGCCAAGCTCCTGGCCGATATGGCTAAGGACTACAGGAACTGGAATCTGGATTCCGTCTTCCGTTCGAACAATGTCTATGACCTCATCGTTCCGAACCTGGTCTACGACAAGCAGACCACGGAACTTGTGCACGATGAGTCCGCGCCTACAGTTTCGCCGACTTCCGGCTTCGTGAACGCGGGACAGCTGATCGTTTCGAAAGACGAGATAGTGACGGCTGAGATAGAGCAGATCCTGGATTCGTATAAGGCTGAGTATGAGGCTACTATGGGTTATGATGGACCGAAGGTGATCTTCCTTTCCGGTAATTTCATCATTGCTCTCGCACTCTCTCTCATCCTCTTCCTCTGCATCTTCTTCACGAACACCTCGCTCCTGTCCGATATGAACAGGCTCGCCTATCTGCTGTTCGTGATAGTGGTGACCGCCTGCGCCGCGATGCTCGTGAACAAGGCGAATCCGGCCTTCCTCTATATGGTTCCGTTCCCTCTCGCCGCGCTCTGGCTTCAGGGATTCTTCCCGAAGAAGGCTCTGGTTCCGGCCTACATATTCTCGCTGCTGCCGCTTATGATCTTCGCGAGGAACGGATACGTCCTCTTCGTGATGTTTCTATTGGCCGGCCTGGCGGCCGGATACGCCTTTAAATACTTCTCGCGCAGCTGGAGTCAGTTCCTCGTCTCGCTCGTCATATTCGTCTCGCTTCTGGTCACTTACAGCGGCTTCTATATGATCGAGGCGGTGAATGGAGAGTACTTCAAGGTCGTCGCGTTCCTTGCTCTCGGCTCGATTTTCTCGGTTGCGGGCTATCCGCTCGTGTTCCTGTACGAGAAACTCTTCAACCTGCTCTCGACTTCGCGCCTCAAGGACCTCGCGGAGACTGACCAGCCTCTGCTTCAGGAACTTTTCGAAAAGGCCCCGGGCACTTACGACCACTCGCTCAAGCTGAAGAATATGGTCGAGGTCGTGGGGCAGAGGATCGGCGGCGGCATAAATGTCAACCTGCTCCGCGCGGGCGCGCTTTATCACGACATCGGAAAGATGGAGAATCCGCTGTGCTTTACAGAGAATTCCAAACTGCTTCCGGGGTCTGAAGGAGTGGACTACCACGCCGGCAAGAGCTGTCTGGAGAGCGCGCAGGACATAATCAGTCACGTCTCGAACGGCCTGAAACTCTCTGACAGATACAAGCTTCCGAAGGAAATCAGGGATTTCATCGCAACGCATCACGGGACAAGCTATTGCTCGTTCTACATTAAGTATCTGAACGAAGGGGGAGACCCTGAGCGGAAGGACGAATTCTGCTACAAGGGTCCGAAGCCGTTCACTCGGGAGCAGGTGATTCTTATGGTCTGCGATTCTGTGGAGGCGGCGTCGCGCTCGATGAAATCGATGACCACCGAGGCCTGTACGCAACTGGTCGACAAGATAATAATGGGCAAGATAGAGCAGTGTCAGTTCAATGACGCGAACATCACCATCAAGGATCTGACTGTGATGAGAAATGTGCTCGTGGAGTATCTGCCGTCGGTAAACCACGAAAGAGTGGCATATCCTGACAGGAAACCGGGGCGGAAAAGTAAAAAAACCGTATAATTTTACTATATTTGCGGCCCGCCTGCTATGACAGAGTGTCAGTGGTAAAGTTTTTGTGGGGACAGGGCGGACTGAACGAAACCAAAGTCGCTAATAATAAAGACAATATAGATTATGAAAGTTGAAAAGAATCAGATTGACGCTCTGAACATAGAGCTCACTCTTACCATCGGGAACGATGATTACGCTCCCGTTACGAAGAAAAAGCTCAACGAGCGCCGCAGAACCGCGGAGATCAGAGGCTTCAGAAAGGGTAACGCCCCTATGGCCTTCATCGAGAAGGTTTACGGAGAGCAGTGCCTCTTCGATGCAGTGAACGACATCATCTCCGAGCAGCTGAACAAGTTCATCGAGGATAACCAGCTTAAGACCATCGGCGATCCTCTCGCTTCCGACAATCAGCCTGAGAACGACTGGAAGGCAGGTAACGACCTCGTCTTCAAGTTCGACCTGGGCCTCGCTCCCGAGGTTAAGATCGAGCTCGGCAAGGACGACAAGGTTACAAAATACAATATCAAGGCTACCGCGGAGGCTGAGGCCGAGATGAAGAAGTCTATGCTTATGCAGTACGGCGAGCTCCGCGAGGTGGAGAATCCTACTGACGAGTCCTATATCTATGTGGACCTCAGCAATGAGGAGAAGACCGTTGAGAACGCATTCATTTCGATGCGTGATGTCGCTGAAGGTATGAAGCCTGCTCTTCTCGGAGTAAAGGCCGGCGACAAGCTGAACCTTAACGTCAACGAGGTTCTGGAGCGTGAGGGCGACCGCGCCACTCTGCTCAGAGTTAAGAAGGAGGAACTTGCAGGCATCAATCCTGAGTTCTCCGCAACAGTTGTCAACATCAAGAACTATATGCCTGCAGAGCTCTGCCAGGAGACTTATGACAAGATGTTCGGCGAGGGTAAGGTGACTGACGAGGCCGCTTTCGACAAGGCTGTTTCCGAGCGTCTCGCGGAGAACTACAGCCAGGAGTCAGATTTCCGTCTCGGAAAGGACATCCGCAAGTATGTGACCGAGAAGGCTGCCATCGCTCTTCCTGAGGATTTCCTCAAGAGATGGCTCTTCAGCATCAACAAGGAGAAGTTCACGATGGAGCAGATCGAGAAGGAATTCCCTGCATTCCTCGAGGACTACAGATGGCAGATGATCTGCGACTCTCTTATGAAGTCGTACGATCTCAAGATCTCCCAGGAGGAGGTGAAGGAGTCTGCCCGCGCCTATGTTTCATACCAGTACGCGATGTACGGAATGGCCAACATTCCCGGTGAAATCATCAACGGTCAGGTAGACCAGATGATGAAGGACAGAGAGCAGGTTCAGAGGCTCATCGAGAATGTCGAGAACCAGAAGGTCATCGCAGCAGTACGTGAGAAAATCACACTTTCTGACAAGTCCATCTCTCTCGAGAAATTCAGAGAGCTGGCCTAATTATTACCGGAAAACATTCAGGTCAGAATTGCCTCCGGTGCAGTTCTGACCTTTTTCATTATCAAAGGCTTATGAGCGAATTCGAAAAATACGCCAGGCTGGACCGAGGGATCAGTTCCACGACTCTGCAGCGTTATGAGTCGTTCCACGACTCCTATATCAATCCTACCATCATTGAGGAGCGCAAGCTGAATGTGGCCTCGATGGACGTGTTCAGCCGTCTTATGATGGACCGCATCATCTTCCTGGGGGTCCCGATCGATGATGATGTGGCCAATATTATCCAGGCTCAGCTGCTTTTCCTTGCATCCACGGACAGCAAGGCGGACATTTCCATCTATCTGAACACTCCGGGCGGACAGGTGTCCAGCGGACTCGGCATCTATGACACTATGCAGATCATCGAGCCGGATGTCGCCACCATCTGCACCGGTATGGCGGCTTCGATGGGTGCCGTTCTGCTCTGCGCCGGTGAGAAGGGCAAGAGAAGCGCTCTTCCTCATTCCCGCGTGCTTATCCATCAGCCTCTCGGGGGCACCCAGGGGCAGGCGAGCGATATCCTCATCGCCGCCAAGGAGATAGAGAAGACGCGCAAGGAGCTTGTCAGCATTATCTCCGAGCATTCCGGACAGCCTTATGACAAGGTGTTCGCGGATGCAGACAGGGATTACTGGATGACGGCTCCGGAGGCTCTCGAATATGGTATGGTGGATGAAATCTTGAAGAAAAGGACCAGGTAATGGCAGGAAAGAAACAGGAACGCTGCTGCTGTATGTGTGGCCGGACAGACCGTGAGGTCCCTCTTATGCTCAGCGGCATAAACGGCTACATCTGCAGTGACTGCATCCGGATGGCTGCAGGCTATCTGGATGAGGTGGAGGGCAATGCCCGCGCCCGTGAAGAGGGAAAGAAGCTTGATCTGACTATAAAACCGAAGGACATCAAGGCATATCTGGATCAGTATGTGATAGGACAGGACAGGGCCAAGAAGCTTCTGGCGGTGGCTGTCTACAATCACTACAAGCGCATCAACCACAATCTCGTGGACAAGACTGACGACGGTGTGGAGCTGGAGAAGTCGAACATTCTGATGGTCGGTCCGACAGGAACCGGAAAGACTTTGATGGCCAAGAGTATAGCCAAGTTTCTGGATGTGCCTTTCACTATCGTGGACGCTACCGTTCTGACTGAGGCCGGTTATGTGGGCGAAGATGTGGAGAGCATTCTTACTCGTCTGCTCCAGGAGGCCGACTATGATGTGGTCAAGGCCGAGAGGGGAATCGTCTTCATCGATGAGATCGACAAGGTCGCCCGCAAGAGCGACAATCCTTCCATCACGCGCGATGTGTCAGGCGAGGGTGTGCAGCAGGCGATGCTGAAGCTCCTGGAGGGCAATGTGGTGAATGTTCCGCCGAAGGGCGGGCGCAAGCATCCTGAGCAGGAGTTCGTGCACGTGAATACGCAGAATATTCTGTTTATCTGCGGCGGCGCTTTCGAGGGTATCGAGAGGCGTATCGCGCAGAGGCTCAATACTCAGATCATCGGTTTCGGGGCGGCTGAGAAGCAGGTTGTGGACAAGGAGAATCTTCTCCAATATGTCTCGGCAGAGGATCTTCGTTCCTATGGTCTCATCCCTGAAATCATCGGCCGTCTTCCGGTCATCACTTATCTGGACCAGCTGGACCGCGAGGCTCTGAAGCGTATTCTGACTGAGCCTAAGAATGCGATTCTCAAGCAGTATACGAAGATTTTCGAGCTTGACGGCAAGAAGCTTGACATCGATCCGGAGGTGCTGGACCTGATCGTGGATACGTCCATTGCGAACAAGATGGGGGCGCGCGGTCTGCGCTCGATCTGCGAGAAGATAATGAGCGACGCGATGTACGACGCTCCGTCCTCCCGCTCGAAGACTTTCCATCTTACGCTAGACTACGCTAAATCGAAGCTTTAATCTCCTACCGGCTGAAAAGTTTTTTTCAGCCTTTTTTGTTGGCCGCTGTCTCCGCGGCAAACTCAACAGCTGCCGGTGGTTCGGTGAGCGGAGCGCTATTTCAGCGAGCGGAATTCGCGGGGAACGGGGGAGTGGAATTTGAGGATTTCGCCGGTGTAGGGGTGGCGGAAGACCAGGCTCGCGGCGTGAAGCGCGATGCGGCCGCCGAAGGAACTGCGGGCCCCGTACTTCTTGTCGCCGGCCACGGGATGATGCAGTTCCTCGGCGGCGTGGACACGGATCTGGTTTTTGCGTCCGGTTTCCAACTCGAACTCCACGGTGCTGTAATTCTTGCTGCTATGCACACATTTCCAATGGGTTACAGCCATCTGGCCTCCGTCATCGACAGGTGACGAGGACATCTTCAGGGACTTTTCATTCTCCTGCAGCCAGGAAGTGACGGTCCCGCTTTCTTCAGGAAGATGCCCCTCCAGGACCGCCACATATTTGCGCTCCAGGACGCTCTCGTTCCATTTGCTCTGAAGGATTTCCTTGGTGCGCTCGTCTTTCGCGAAGACGAGAAGACCCGAAGTGTCGCGGTCCAGACGGTGCACGATGAATACGCGGCCGGATATGAACTCTCCGTGCTTCGCCTTCATTGCAGCCCTCTTGCGGCGGTGCATATAGTCGGTCAGAATGGCGTAGGCATTGCGCTCGTGACCCGGATCCCCGTACTTCGGAGCTATGGTTGGAAGGCCTGCCCGCTTCTCTATGACAATCAGATAATCATCCTCATAGACCAGATGGACGCCGTGATCCTCCAGCACATCCGCGGCGCGGGTCACCATCGCCTGGGCTATGGCTTCTCCCTTGGCCACAAGTTCCACAGTGTCGCCCGGCTTCAGCGGCCAGTCGAAGGCGGTGGTCTTGTTCCCGTTCACGAGGATGCGGCCGCTGGAAAGATAACCTTTCACGGCGGTGCGGCTGTTGTCCGGGAACTGAGCGAAAAGATAATTGAGAAGGGAAGCGTCCTGCTTCACGGTCATTTTCTGTGCCATAAGACTTTTAAAATTAACGGCTTATTATGAAAAACGCCCTTGCAACGGGGCGTTATCTGTCATTTTTTCAGCATCTCCAGGTCCTGCTTCAGCATAACCTTGCGGTCCATCATAGCCACCTTCTGGAAAAGGCGGATCTGATTTCCGAGGGAGAGATGCACCTTGTCCTCGTGCTTGCCCCTGCGCCACCACTTGTAGAAGCCGATAGGATCGTTCTCGAAAGGAATGGAGGCCTTGATGCCTGTGGAATAGCCCGGATAATCGATCAGAAGCGAGAGGCCCATAATCCTCTTGTAGTAGTCGGGATTCGCCCTGCGCAACTTGCTGATCAGCGGATTCAGGACTTCCATAGTGTCCACCTGCAGCACCTTCTCCTTTATGATCATCTTGTGGATGCGTACCGGGTCCACATTCAGCCAGGCACCCAAGCGCAGTGTCTGTGGTCCGGACTCAGTGTCCAATGTGAGCTGATCCATAGAGAAATAGACTTTCTCCGGATCCAAAGGAAAGGTTTCTTCAGGGGTCATAGATATTTGCTAAAAACGTACAAATTTATGAATAATTTTTCAGAAATCACGCTTTATTATGTCTAAAAATCGCCTGTTACCTACTCTCAGATGCTTCAGAACTGATTATTATGCTGCAGAAAGTATTAATGACAGCCCGATTTAGTGAATATGGCTATTTATTTTTCGAGGATTACTTACTATCTTTACAAACTTAATTTTAACACGTATTATGAACCTGAAATCTACCCTGACCATTGCCGCCGCCACCCTCCTGATGGCAGTGGCGACATCTTGCGGCAGCAGTGATAAAGGCTTGAAAGCCAACCAGAAACCTGCCATTCCTGCCGACAAGGAAATCGAAGCCAACGTACAGAAACTCCTGAAGCAGATGACCATCGAGGAGAAAGCCGGACAGATGATGCAGATCACCGTCGGCCGTCTCATCGATCCCGCCACCGGAAAACTCAGCGAGGAGGCGATGCAGAACATTTTCGGAAAGTACAAGGTCGGTTCCATCCTGAATACCTATAACGACCGCGCTTACGACCGTCAGTTCACCGCCGAGTTCATCACCGAGCTTCAGAACAAGTCGATGGAACTCATCGGCATCCCTATGATTTATGGTCTGGATATGATTCACGGCGCCTCATATCTTACGGACGGCACCCTTTTCCCTCAGGAAATCAATCTCGGCGCCACCTTCAATCCTGAATACGCCCGCATTATGGGCGAGGCTATGGCCTACGAGACCCGCGCCGCTATGTGCCCGTGGATTTTCTCCCCTGTAATGGACCTCACCCGCACCTCCCTCTGGCCAAGAAACTGGGAGAGCTGGGGCGAAGACCCTTATATGCAGAGCGTTATGGCCGCCACAGAGGTGGAGGCCGCCCAGGGAAGCGATCCTAATCACGTTGACAACCGGCACGTTGCAGTAAGTATCAAGCATTATATGGCTTACGGCGCCCCTGCATCCGGCAAGGACCGCACTCCTGCATACATTTCTATGAGCGATTTGCGCGAGAAATATTTCGAGCCGTTCCGCGCCTCCATCGGCAAGGGAGCCCTCACAGTGATGGCCAACTCCGCATCCATAAACGGTGTTCCTACCCACGCGAACCACACTCTTCTCACCGGCTGGCTCAAGGAAGGCCTGAACTGGGACGGTATGATCGTCACCGACTGGGCTGACATCGACAACCTCTACACCCGCGAGAAGGTGGCAGTGGACAAGAAGGACGCCCTTCGCATCGGTATCAACGCCGGCATAGATATGATAATGGATCCTTATGATCCTTCAGCCTGCGAGCTCATCGTGGAACTCGCCAAAGAAGGCGGCATCCCGATGTCCCGCATTGACGACGCAGTCGCCCGCGTACTCCGCCTGAAATACCGTCTCGGCCTCTTCGAGAACCCGACCTGGGATGTCAGCGGCTACGCCGACTACGGCAAACAGGAGTGGAAAGACGCGTCGCTTGCAGCCGCAGTCGAGTCCGAGGTGCTGCTCAAGAACAGCGGCGTGCTCCCGCTCAAGCAGAACCAGAAGATCCTCGTGACCGGTCCTAACGCCGACAATATGCGTCCTCTGATGGGCGGCTGGTCCTACACCTGGCAGGGCAGCGGCGCTCCGTACACCGACAGCTTCAACACCGTCGCCGCAGCTCTCTCGAACGAGTTCGGCGCAGCCAATGTAAAATGCGTTCCTGCAATGTCTTACTCTCAGGCCTACGGCCAATATGACGCTGTAGTCGACGTAGATATCAATGCGGCTGTCGCCGCAGCAAGAAGCTGTGACGTGATCGTGGCCTGCGTAGGTGAGAATACCTACTGCGAGACTCCGGGAAATCTTGACGACCTCACCCTGGGCTCCGAGCAGACAGAACTTGTAAAAGCCCTTGCGGCCACAGGAAAACCGATCGTTCTCGTTCTGAACGAGGGCCGTCCGAGAATCATAAATGAAATCGAGCCTCTCGCCGCAGCGGTTGTGGACGTGATGCTTCCGGGCCCTTACGGAGCCGATGCCCTCGCACAGCTTCTCTCCGGAAAGGAGAACTTCAGCGGCCGTCTGCCTTTCACCTATCCTAAGTACGTGAACTCCCTGCATACCTATGATTTCAAGGTATCCGAGCAGGTCGGAACTATGTCAGGCTCATATAACTATGATGCAGTTATGGATGTTCAGTGGCCTTTCGGAACCGGTCTGAGCTACACTACTTACGAGTACAGCGACCTCAAGGCTTCAGTGGAGAAGTTCACATCTTCCGATGTCATCGACTTCACCTTCACCGTACGCAACAGCGGCAACGCCGCCGGCAAGGAGACAATGCTTCTGTACTCCAGCGACCTTGTCGCTTCAGTCGTTCCTGATATCCGCCGTCTGAGAGCCTTCGGCAAGGTCGAGCTCCAGCCAGGTGAGAGTCAGCAGGTTACCCTCAGCGTTCCGGCCAAGGACCTCGCGTTCGTGAATACCGAAGGCGCCTGGACCCTCGAGAAGGGCCAGTTCGTCTTCACCGTGGGAGGCCAGAACATAATGCTCGAATGTACAGAAGATAAAGTATGGGATTCACAGAACATTCGATAATAAGAATGTCTGAACTCTTCTCCGAGGAGGGTTTCGCCCCACAGGGAGCAGAAGAGAAGGACTTCCGCGCATTGGAAGGAACTTCCTGCTACTGCTCCCCGGAGGCGGAAACCGGAATCAGGGAAGGATTGGCCGCAACGCGGCCCGACAAAGTTCACTGGATCGATGGCGGGGACTATCACTATCTGAGCCGTTTCACGCTTGATGCTGCGGCGCGGGAGTGCGGGGACAAGCCTTTCGGCCTGGTGCTTTTCGATCATCACCCCGATATGCAGGAACCTGCGTTCGGGCAGATGCTCTCGTGCGGCGGCTGGGCTCGCAGGTCTCTCGCGGAATTGCCTCAGCTTCAGCAGGTTCTGCTCGTCGGCATCAACCCTGACCTCGAGCTCGAATTTCTCGACCTGGTCTTCGAGGGGGTGCTTGCGGTGACGACTGACGATCTGCGGCACACCGGGGATCACCTGAGCGGCGACGTGACGGAGATGTTCTCGCTGCTGGAGAAGGACCTGCCGCTGTATGTTTCCATTGACCTGGACGTGCTCACGCGGGATTTCGCGCGCACGAACTGGGATCAGGGCTGTATGACGCTCGCCCAGCTGAAGGAAAGCTGCCTGCGTCTGGCGGCCTCCCACAGGATTCTGGGAGTGGATGTCTGCGGGGGGATCACGCGTGAAAAGGGCGCAGCGCCAGAAGATTACGCGGTGAATCTCAGGACCAGGGAGGAGCTGTCGCAATTTTTTGCTACACTTTTTTGATATATATTTCAATAATTGGCGGAAATACTTTAAATTTGAGCGTTTTTTAACGCAAAAACTGACAATATGGAAGAAAATCTCAAATTTACCTGTCTTCACGACAGACACGTTGCTCTCGGAGCGAAGATGAGTCCGTTTGCCGGATACGATATGCCAATCCAGTACAGCGGCATTGCAGACGAACATATCGCAGTCAGGACCAAGGTCGGAATGTTCGATGTCTCCCATATGGGTGAGATTTTCGTGAGCGGACCTGATGCTGAAAAATTCGTCAATCATATCTTTACCAATGACATACGCGGTTTCAATCCGGGAAAGGTTCTTTACGGAATGATGCTTTATCCTGACGGGGGAGTCGTGGACGACCTTCTCGTGTACAGGGAGTTCGAACCGGACCATTTCCTTCTGGTGGTGAACGCTGCAAATATCGACAAGGACCGCGAGTGGATTCTCGAGCAGGCTGAAGGCTACAGCGTAGACGTGGACGATATGTCCGAAGCCTGGGGCCAGATAGCGCTTCAGGGTCCTGAGGCTGAGAAGGTTATGGGTGAAGTACTTGACCTTGGGAAGGCTAAGGAACTCGGCTTCTACGAGTATATGGAAAGCGAGTGGGGCGGACTGAGAATGATCGTCAGCCGTACCGGTTATACCGGAGAGGACGGTTTCGAGCTCTATGCTTCCCCTGAGGCTACCTGCGACCTGTGGGACCGCCTGCTGAAGGCCGGTGTGAAGCCTTGCGGCCTGGGCTGCCGCGACACCCTGCGTTTCGAGGCCGGTCTGCCTCTGTACGGAGACGAACTCAGCGCGGACATCACTCCTGTAATGGCAGGTCTTTCGATGTTCTGCAAGCTGGACAAGGATGAGTTCATCGGAAAGGATGTCATCGTAAAGCAGAAAGCTGAAGGCGTGGAGCGCAAGCTCGTGGGCATCGAGATTCAGGACAAGGCCATTCCTCGCGCAGGTTATCCTGTTGAGACTGAAGATGGTACAGAGGTGGGAGTTGTCACCACAGGTTATCACTCCATCTCCCTGGACAAGAGCATCTGCTTCGCTCTGGTGGATTCCCGCTATGCCGCTCTCGGCACTCCGCTCTGCGTCCGCATCCGCAAGAAGGTGTTCCCTGGAATCACCGTCAAGAAAAGATTTTATCAAACAAATTATAAGAAATAATAAAGATTATGGCATCAGTTAAAGAAGGTTTGCTTTACAGCGAATCACACGAGTGGGTTAAAGTAGAAGGCAATATCGCTGTCATCGGCGTTTCTGATTTCGCTCAGGCCGAGATGGGTGACATTACTTACGTGGATCTTCCTTCGGAGGGTGACAGCTTCGAGCAGGGCGAGGATTTCGGTGCTCTCGAGAGTGTCAAGGCCTCGAGCGACCTCTATGCTCCGGTTTCCGGAAACGTCGTCGAGGTGAACAATTCACTCGAGGAGACTCCTGAGAAGATTAACGAGGACCCTTACGGAGCCTGGATCATCAAGGTCGAAATGACCAAGCCTTCAGAGCTGGATTCTCTTATGGCTCCGGACGTTTACGCTGCCAAGAACAAATAATCATATGATTATGAACACATTCTCATACTTTCCACATACTGAGGATGATGTTCGCCAGATGCTTCAGAGGATAGGGGTCGGCAGTCTTGACGACCTCTATTCCGATGTTCCGGCGGACTTCATCTACAAGGGGGATTACGACCTGCCCGACGCGATGAGCGAACAGCAGGTCCGTGATTTCTTCCAGGGACTTGCGGCGAAGAACTCCTCGCTGAAGGTTTTCGCAGGCCAGGGCGCGTATGACCATTATACGCCTGCCGTTGTGCCTTACATCATCTCCAGAAGCGAATTTCTGACTGCCTACACTCCTTACCAGTGCGAAATTTCGCAGGGAACCCTGCGCTACATCTTCGAATATCAGAGCATGATCTGCGCCCTGACCGGACTGGATGTCAGCAACGCCTCGATGTATGACGGCCCTACCGCCGCTGCAGAGGCTATGCGTATGGCTGTAGCCTGCGCACGCAAGAAGAACACTGTCCTGATTTCGCGCACACTGCTTCCTAACGTAATCTCCGTAATCGAGACCTACGCAAAGTATTACGGTACAAAGATTTCCTTTATCGGGGAAAAGGACGGAAAGACCACTCTCGAGGCTCTCAACGAGGCCCTCAAGGATGAGGACATCGCCGGCGTGATTGTCCCGGGCATCAACCGCTACGGTATCGTCGAGGATCTCGGAGGATTTGCCGACGCGGTTCACGCCCATAAGGCTATCCTGGTGGAATACGTGGATCCTTCAGCCATTTCGGTTCTCAAGACTCCTGCCGAGTGGGGCGCAGACGTTGCAGTGGGTGACGGCCAGTCTCTGGGTATTCCGATCTGCTACGGCGGTCCTTACGTAGGCTTTATGGCCTGCCGCAAGGAATATATGCGCAAGCTTCCGGGACGTATCGTGGGCGAAACCCGTGACGGCGAGGGCCGCCGCTGCTTCGTCCTCACGCTCCAGGCTCGCGAGCAGCATATCCGCCGCGAGAAGGCCACTTCGAACATCTGTTCGAACGAGTCTCTGATGGCACTTTTCGTGACCATATACCTGTCCATAATGGGACCTGAGGGTATGAAGAAAGTCAACGAACTTTCCTACACCGGGGCTCATTATCTTTATGACGAGCTCCTGAAGACGGGCAAGTTCGAGAAGGTTTACGACGCTCCTTTCCTGAAGGAATTCGTTCTGAAGCCTCTGGTGGACGTGAAGGCCCTGCAGCAGAAGCTTTATGACGCCGGATTCTTCGCCGCGCTGCAGACAGAGGACGGAAACGTTTCCTTCTGCGTGACCGAGAAGAGAACCCGGGAGGAGATTGACGCACTTGTTAAAGCTGTGAAGGAGGTATAGTTATGAGATATTACGACAGACTCATTTTCGAACTTTCCAAGCCGGGCAGATGTGCATATTCCCTGCCTCATTGTGAAAAGGCTTCGCTGGGCCTTCCTGAGGGCCTGCTCCGCGCCGAGGCTCCCGCCCTTCCGGAAGTAAGCGAAGTGGATGTGGTTCGTCACTACACGAATCTCAGCCAGATGAATTTCGGTGTGGATACCGGTTTCTATCCGCTCGGAAGCTGTACGATGAAGTACAATCCTAAGATCAATGAAGAGATCGCGGCTATGCCTGCATTCCAGGCTCTTCATCCTCTTCAGGACGAAAGTACTGTCCAGGGCGCCCTGGAGGTGTATTACAATATGGAGAAGTCCCTTGCGGCCATCACGGGAATGAAGTATTTCACTTTCAATCCTTGTGCGGGTGCGCACGGCGAGCTCACCGGTCTTATGATTATGCGCTCATACCATATGAGTCGCGGCGATGTGGCGCGCACGAAGGTCATCGTGCCTGACAGCGCCCACGGAACGAATCCTGCCTCGGCTGCCGTCTGCGGCCTGGAGATCGTGGAGGTGAAGTCGAATGCCGCGGGACTCGTTGACGTTGAGGATCTTAAGCCTCTTCTCGGACCGGACATCGCGGGTATTATGATGACGAACCCTAATACCCTGGGCCTTTTCGAGCGTGAGATCGCTCAGATCGCCTCTCTGGTTCACGAGTGCGGCGGTCTGCTCTACTATGACGGAGCGAATATGAACCCGCTTCTGGGCGTAGTCCGTCCGGGCGATATGGGCTTCGACATTATGCATCTGAACCTGCACAAGACCTTCTCGACGCCTCACGGCGGCGGCGGTCCGGGCAGCGGCCCTGTGGGCGTAGCCGAAAGGCTCCTGGAGCATCTTCCGATGCCTCACGTGGTCAAGACTGAGGACGGCAGGTTCCATATTCAGAAGTGCGGAAAGAATTCAGCCGGTCAGGTTTCAGGCTTTATGGGCAATTTCGGCATAATTCTCCGTGCCTACGCATACATTCTGATGCTCGGCAAGCAGAATATCCGTCTCGCCGGCCGCTATGCCACCCTGGGTGCAAACTACATCAAGGAGAGCCTCAAGGATGCGTTCAAGCTCCCGATTCCTACCGTCTGCAAGCACGAGTTCGTGTTCGACGGCCTGATCAATGACGGTTCCGCCACGGGCAAGCCGGGTGCCACGACTCTCGATGTGGCCAAGCGCCTGCTCGACTTCGGTTTCCACGCTCCGACCATCTATTTCCCGCTGCTCTTCCATCAGGCGCTGATGATCGAGCCGACCGAGACCGAGAGCAAGGAGACGCTGGACGAGTTCATCGACGTTATGCACAAGATCGCAGCCGAGGCCGCGCAGGATCCTGACATTCTGCACACTGCGCCGCACAACGCTCCGATCTCGCGCCCTGACGAGACCACCGCGGCCCGCAACCCGATCCTGAAATTTCAGGACGAAGTGAAGTAATTCGACAGCAATACTTTAATACAAAATTGGACGGATTTAAAAATCCGTCCAATTTTTAATTTATATGCTTGCCGTGGCACCTGCCATACGTCAGTCCGCTGCCGCAGGGGCAGGGGTCGTTGAGGCCGACGCGCCTGATCGCGATGCCGTACTTCGAGACATCGGTCGTGCTGTCCGGCTTGGGCAGATCCTTGCGCATATAGTCAGGCAGCCCGTCGAGCGGATCCGGGATGTCGTTCTCCTCCACCTGGATGTCCACCTTCAGCGTACCCGTGTCGTCCGCGCTGAAGCCGCGCAGAAGCCACTTCGGGACCTTGTTCGCGTAGGCTGCGATCTTGTTCACGCAATCCTCGTATTGCTCGAACTTGCCGACCGCATAGACGATGTCGTCGACGGCGGCGAAAAGCAGCTCGGTCGAGCGGCTCAGCATCGGGAACTGTGCGTTCAGCCAGATGTCGTGAAGCTCCTCGAGGCTTTCGCTGTCCGAATAGCCGAGCGAGTGCAGCATTTCAAGCACCGCGCGCCCCTCATCGCTCCTCACGCCGTAAGTGCCGAAAGGCATCATCTCATCGGCCTCCATCGCGCGCCGGACGTCTATTTTCGCATAGCGCGCACCCTTCGGACTGCGGTTCTTCCTGCGCAGCTCGAGGACCTGGACGGGGTCGTTGATGTACGGCGAGACCAGATACAGCTGATGGTTCTCCAGCGTGCGTGACGCGAGCAGAATGTTTGAATCCGAAAGGTCTTCGACCAATATTTCCCTGAATCCGGCTTCTTTCCGGAGTTCTTCGAGGGAGTCGAGGAAGACCTTGAACGGGACCACTCCGTAGAAGTTCAGGATGCTCAGTATCATCCTGTCCAGCTTGAAGCTGCCCCTGGCCTGCTTGTCCGCGATGACCTTGTCCACCTTGTCCCGGATGACATCGTAGACGTCCGGAACGATGGTGTATATCTCCTTATGGTCCTCATTATAACGCACTTCTATGACCTGAATGCGTTCCAGGGCGGAGGGCAGGGGATTGAAATCCATAGTTATCATCTTCTCACGTCCGGCGGCTATGGAGTCCCGGAGCAGGTTCAGGTCCCATTCCGTGAGATTGCAGAGCCATTTTTCGGGTGTGCTCAGAAGAAAGCCGGCGATGGCCTCCACCATCGTGGACTTCTTCGCCGTGGCCTTGAACGGCCCGAGTCCCAGAATCAGCCCGAGGGAGCGGAGATCGTCCTTGAGATTGTAATTGAGTATGGTCCTTAAATCCTCCATAATGTCATTCGAAATCGACGAACTGAATCTTTCCGAGGTCGCGCGGCTTGGCCTCCGGGGTCTCGTCAGGATAGCCCACGGCTATCATAAGGCAGAGGTCGTAGCCCTCGCTGAAATCCAGGGCCTTCAGGAACCAGGCGGCGTCAGGGTTTGACTTGATGAAAGCGACAGGTCCGCCGAGGCAGCAGGTGCCGAGTCCGAGGGACTGGGCCGCCAGAATCATATTCTCGGCCATAAGTCCTGCATTGAGCCCGCTGTCGCCCTCAGGAACCGCGATGGCGATGACCGCAGGGGCGTTGCGGAACATATTCTTGAAATTCCCGTCACGCTGGACCATTTCAGGATTGGCCGTCTTGAAGACGGCCGTTACAGAGTCGATGGCCGCCTTGCTGTCCACGATGCGCACCTCCCAAGTCTGCTGGTTCATTCCGTTCGGAGCGTTCACGCCGCACTCGGCGATCTGCTGAAGTTTCTCGCGCTCCACGCTGCGGTCCTGGTATCTGCGTATTGAGCGTCTGCTCATAATGGTCTCTATAACAGCGTTTTCGCTGGTCTGTTCGCTGGTCTGCTCCTTTGGCTGGCCGCAGCTGGCCGCTCCGAGTACCGCAAGGGCGGCGAGGGAGATGAATCGGGTAGTTTTTTTCATAATCTTCGCATTAAAAATCCTTTGTCTCAAGTCGGCAAAAACAACTGCCGCTTCGCTTCAAAGTTACGATATTTATCCGTATATTCGCAGCCGATGAGGGTAAGTTTGCGGAGTTTTTTCAGTAAACTGCTCTTCAACCATATAATTTTTTAACATTATGAAGGAATATATCGAACAGAATAAGGAGAGATTCTTCGAAGAACTTTTCTCCATCCTCAGAATCCCGTCCATCTCCGCAAAGGCTGAGAACAAGGCTGATA
>CAVCSJ010000025.1:12465-17948 GCA_963604895.1 bacterium | reverse complement strand
TCATCATCGGTGTGGTAGGTTTCATCCTCGGCTACTTCTGGCTTACCAAGATTTTTCCGTTCGCCTGATAAGAGCGGATTACCAATATGCGGGGGCCCCCTCTGGGGCCTTCGCTTTTTTCTGTGTAAAACGGACTGCCTCTGCATAGGCCTCAGAAATGCCTGCAGGGCACTTATTAATGTGTATTGAAATATGAATCTTAAATTTTTATCAGCCGCCGCTCTTGCAGTTCTCTGCTCGGCCGGTGCTTACGCGCAGGAAGCTCAGATAAAGTTCTACGGTTTCATCCGCAATTATGCACACGTAGATACCCACGAGACCAAGGCTCTCACTGCGGACCTTTTCTCCTACCTTCCCCTCGACAACGACAATGACAACGCCACCTGGCATTTTTCAGCCATCACTTCCCGTCTGGGCGTGAATGTCAGCGGCTATGAATACAAGGGCGTGAAGGTCGGCGCCAAGATCGAAACCGACTTCTACAGCGGCGTGTCCGGAGTCACCGGTACCGCTGCCCTCCGCCTGCGTCAGGCTTATATGACCTTCGACTGGACAAACACCACCCTCAAGGTCGGCCAGACCTGGCATCCTACCGCAGCCGATATGCCGGATGTGATTTCCCTGAACACAGGCGCTCCGTTCGGACCTTTCAGCCGCACTCCTCTGGCGCAGCTGGACTGGAATCTTGACGAAAACAAGGCGTGGTCTCTTACCGCAGCCGCCATCTGGCAGATGCAGTACACTTCTGCAGGCCCTGAGGGCGCTTCCGCAAACTACATCAAGTACGGCGGAATCCCTGAGATTTATGCAGGTCTCAATTACAAATGGAAGAACGGTCTCGTAAGACTCGGTGCCGACTTCCTCAGCATCAAGCCTATACAGACGGAAAGCGCCAGAATGAACGCCCTTTCCCCGTTCTTCTACGCCCAGTATAAGACCGGTCTCTTCTCCGCCAAGTTCAAGACTGTATATGCCCAGGCAGGCGAGCACGTGAACCTGAACGGCGGTTACGCCCTCACTGCTGACGGCAAATATGCCCCTACACGCAACTCGTCCAGCTGGCTGAGCCTTTCTTACGGAAAAGACTGGCAGGCTGTCCTCTTCGCAGGTTATGTAAAGAATTTCGGAACTTCCGAGGCTATCGCTAGCGTTGACAAATTCTACTTCAGCAAGAACAGTTTCAACAATATGAACCAGATGTTCCGTCTCACCCCTACCGTCATCCGCAATTTCGGTAAGGTCACAGCAGCTCTCGAGTACGAAATCACTTCCGTACAGTACGGTGACAAGCAATACGGCATCAATCCGGCCAATGCTCTCTATGATCAGGGCCTTCACTGGGTGACCAATCACCGTGTACAGTTTATGCTGAAATACGCATTTTAATAAAACGAACCAGATATGTCAAAACTTGATGTTGTCCTTGGTCTCCAGTGGGGAGACGAGGGAAAAGGAAAGGTGGTCGATGTCTTGACCCCAGACTACAAGGTGATCGCACGCTTCCAGGGCGGTCCTAACGCAGGTCATTCCCTGAAATTCGACGGGGATGGCTTCGTCCTCCATACGGTGCCTTCAGGAATCTTCCGCAAGGATTCTATGAATATCATCGGCAACGGTGTCGTCCTCGACCCTGTCATTCTTATGGATGAAATCAAGGCCATCGAGCAGAAGGCAGGGGACATCAGCGACAAGCTCCGGATTTCCAAGCGCGCCCAGCTGATACTCCCTACCCATCGTATTCTGGATGCCGCCAGCGAGGCGGCCAAGGGCAAGTCCAAGATCGGCTCCACTCTGAAGGGTATCGGACCTACCTATATGGACAAGACCGGCCGCAACGGTCTCCGCGTGGGAGATCTCCTTTCGAAGGATTTCGAAAAGAAGTACGAGACTCTGAAGAAGAAGCACTTCGGCCTTCTCGCTCAGTATGACTTCAAGTACGACATCACCGAGTACGAACAGCAGTGGATGCAGGCTGTGAAGGAGATGAAGAGATTCAGCTTCATCGACAGCGAGTTCGTCATCAACAAGTACCTGGACAATGATACTCCTATCCTCGCAGAAGGAGCCCAGGGCTCAATGCTGGACATCGATTTCGGTACATATCCGTTCGTGACATCCTCGAACACGATGACCGCCGGTGTCTGCACGGGACTCGGCATCGCTCCGTCCAGAGTCGGCAAGGTGATAGGCATCTTCAAGGCCTATTGCACCAGAGTGGGCAGCGGTCCGTTCCCTACCGAGCTTCTTGACGAGACCGGAGAGACTCTGCGTCAGATCGGCCACGAATTCGGTGCCACCACAGGCCGTCCTCGCCGCTGCGGCTGGCTGGATATGGTAGCCCTCAAATATGCCGTGATGATGAACGGCGTCACCGAACTCATAATGATGAAAGCCGACGTTCTGAACGACTTCGACACCATCAAGGTCGCCACCGCCTACAGCATCGACGGCAAGACGCTCGACTATTTCCCTTATGAGAGTGAAGAGGTTACACCGGTATATACTGAGTTCAAGGGCTGGAAGAAGGACATCTGCGGCGTACGCGACTATGCCGACTTCCCTCAGGAGCTGAAGGACTACGTCTCTTTCATCGAGAAGGAAACCGGCTGTCCTGTAAGAATCATCTCCGTCGGTCCTGACAGAAACGAGATTGTAATCAGATAATTCTGACAGTTTTAATACAGAACTCGGGGGCGAACCGACACCCCCGGGTTCTTTTTTTATTCAGAATGTCTGCAAAATGGTATATATTTGCGCCCTATGAGATATCTGAAAAACGACTGCACCGACCCGCACTGGAATATGGCTTTCGATGAATACTGCCTCGAGAGCCTGCCGCTTGACGAACCCCTGTTCTACCTCTGGCAGAACGCCCCCGCGGTCATCATCGGTCTGAATCAGAATGTCTATAACGAGGTCAATCTCAAATATTTGAAAGAGAATGGCATAACCCTCGCGCGCCGCGTGACGGGCGGAGGAGCTGTCTATCACGACCTGCAGAATCTGAATTACACCATCGTGGGCCGCTCGCGCGATCTCGAGAAGGACTGCCCCGGCTATATGCATTACGTAATCGATGCCCTGCGCTCGCTCGGTGTGAATGCGGAATTGAGCGGACGCAACGACATAATGGTCGACTCGCGCAAGGTATCCGGTTATGCGAAGCGTGTGTACAAGGACCGCCTGATGGTGCACGGCACGCTGATGTACGACGTGGACCTGGACGCTCTGACGCGCGCACTCGCGACAGACGGAAGCAAACTGCAGGCCGCCGGAATCGCATCGGTGCGCGGCCGCGTGGCGAATCTTAAAGACTATCTCCCTCAGTTCCACGATATTAAAGAACTTCAGGGGGCCCTAGAATACATCCTCTCGCGCGGGCATCTCGACTCCGAACTTACCCTCTCGCCGAGCGATCTCGCGTCCGTTCGCAGCATCCGCGACCGTAAGTTCGCGACCTGGGAGTGGATTTATTCGCGCTCGCCCAAGGCTTCGCGCAATGTAAGGGCGAAGTTCCCGTCCTGCGGTACGGTGGAGGTGGCCCTGAGCGTGGAGCACGGCCTTATTTCGCAGCTGGATTTCGGTGGAGATTTCATCGGAAATCTTCCCCCTGATGAACTCGCGACGGCGCTTGAAGGTTGCCGTTTCGAATATGGCGAAGTCTGTAAGGTCTTGTCCGACAGGGGAGTGGCGGACTATTTCGACTCCTGCACCCCGGAAGAAATCGCCCGTCTCATCTGCGGGGAATGAGAAAATAATCCTGCCTGGGTGAAATCGTGATGGTCCGGCATCATTCTTATAGACTCCATTTACTGTGAAATTTGTATAAAAGAATTTTTTGGAGTATTTTTGCTCCCAAATTGTGTATTGATTATGAAAAAGATTTTAGCCGTACTCTGTACGCTCTGTCTGCTCGTAGCTTGCCACAACACCGGCAAGAAGCAGCAAAAAGTTGAAACCTTCGCTTCTGCACAGGAGGCTTTCGAGGCCTCTCTCACAGCCCAGGACACCACAGCCGTGAAGGCTGCAACAGATGAAATCATGTCACTTCTCCAGTCCGGAGAGTTGGATAACGCTCTCAGCCACATCTATGTAGTATATGAGAACGTCCTCTATCGCCCGTCAGAAGAGTCTCTTGCAAGTCTCAAGTCCAAGTTCACGAGATTCCCTGTATGCTCATATAAGATGACCGACCTTGTTTTCCAGACATCCGGCATCAATGACGTTACCTATCAGTACGCCTTCGCCGAGAGCAAGGACGGCTCCAACCCTCCTACCCTCAAGCTCGGTTTCAACCCTGTAAAGGTAAATGGAAAGTGGTATGTCACCTTCAAGGATGGCAATATGACCAGCAAGGCCCTTCAGGAGGATTTTCAGATGAATGACATGGCACCGGCTCCGGGTGAGATCACCCTGTCTCCTGATGTCGAGAAAGAAAAATAATATATCCGATAATTATTCATTAATTTCAATACTATGAGGAAAACAATTTTAGTTATCGCTTCGCTCTGTCTTTCTCTCGGCGCATTCGCCCAGACAAGCGAGTTCACTCCTGGCTGGTATGCCGGAATCAAGGGTGGTGTAGGTTACACAGTAGGTGAGTATTCATCCTTCTCAAAGTTCCTTTCACCTTCTGCAGCCCTCAATCTGGGCTATCAGTTCTCACCGGTATTCGGACTCCGCGCTGACCTTTCAGGTATTCAGGGCAAGGGTTCCGTAGGCGAGGGCAAGGAATATGCTTTCAACTATGGCCAGCTCGGTCTCGACGCTACATTCGATCTCTGCAACCTCTTCGCAGGTTATAAGGAGCGCGTCGTAAATCCTTACGTATTCGCAGGTGTTGGCGGAAACCTCCGCTTCAACAACGACGAGGCTCAGGATCTCAAGGCCAGCTTCGCATCTGACAACTACCTCTGGGAGGATCCTACCATCAGTGTAGCCGGCAGAGCAGGTGTGGGTATCGATTTCAAGGTTTCCAAGTGCCTTGCCATCACAGCTGAAGTTGCCACCAACCTTCTTACTGACCATTTCAACTCTAAGAACGGTGGTTCAGCCAGTGTATTCGATCATCAGTATCAGGCCCTCATCGGTCTTAAGTTCAGCTTCGGCAAGAAGGCTGCCGCTCCTGCACCGGCACCAGCTCCAGCACCAGTTCAGCCAGAGCCTGTAAAGCAGGTTGTTGAACCGGAACCAGCTCCAGTTGCTGAGCCGGAACCGGAACCTGTTGTAGAGCCTGCAAAGCCAGCCGTTAACCTCACTGAGAACGTATTCTTCGTAATCAACAAGTGGGACATCCGTCCGGCTGAGCTTGCCAAGATCGAGGAAATCGTTAAGGTTATGAACGAGAACCCTGAGACCAACGTTACCATCACAGGTTACGCTGACAAGGCTACAGGTACTGCTTCCCGCAATATGTTCCTCTCTCAGAAGCGTGCTGAGGTCGTTACCAACAAGCTCGTCGAGCTCGGTATCGCCAAGGACCG
>CAVCSJ010000025.1:0-11590 GCA_963604895.1 bacterium | reverse complement strand
CCCTCACCTCTCTTCTCGATTTCAGCCACGCTTACACCCAGCTCGGCAGCAAGCTCCTTCTTCTTCTCCTCAGTCTTAGGAACGAACTCGTGGAGAGGCGGGTCCAGAAGACGGAAGACAACAGGCTTTCCGTCCATAATGCGCATTGTAGCCTTTACGGAAGCCTTGATGAAAGGCTCCAGCTCGGAAAGTGCCGCACGTCTCTCATCGTCAGTGTCGCAGAGAATCATCTTGCGGAGCTTTGCGAGAGGAGTTTCGGAATTCTTGCCATAGAACATATGCTCGATACGGAACAGGCCGATACCTTCCGCACCGAACTGGAGAGCCTTCTCTGCATCCTCAGGAGTATCGGCGTTGGTACGGATACCGAGCCTGCGGTATTTGTCCACGATAGACATGAATCTGATGAAATCAGGATTCTCGGAAGCGTCCACTGTAGTGAGCTTGCCGGCGTAAACCACGCCCTTGCTGCCGTTAAGGCTCAGGAAGTCGCCCTCGTGGAACTTCTCGGTGCTGTCGCCGAAGCTCAGAGTCTTCTCTGCGAAATTGATCTTCAGAGACTCGCAGCCTACGATACAGCACTTGCCCCATCCGCGTGCCACGAGAGCAGCGTGGGAAGTCATACCTCCGCGCTCGGTAAGAATACCTGCGGAAGCTCTCATACCTTCAATATCCTCAGGAGAAGTCTCTTCGCGCACGAGAATCGTGTCGACACCGTCCTTGCGTGCAGCCATGGCGGCCTCGGAGGTGAAGACGATCTTACCTACCGCTCCACCCGGAGATGCAGGAAGGCCTGCGGCCAATTTCCTTGCGTCCTTTTCGGCCTGAGGGTTGAGAATTGGGTGCAGGATTTCGTCAAGCTGCTTAGGAGCGACTCTCATCACTGCGGTCTTCTCGTCGATCATACCCTCGTCGAGCATATCGATGGCCATCTTCAGTGCGGCCAGACCTGTACGCTTGCCGATACGGCACTGGAGCATCCAGAGCTTGCCCTCCTGGATGGTGAACTCGATGTCCTGCATATCGCTGAAGTGCTCCTCCAGATGTCTGCGGATATCGTCGAGTTCTGCATATACCTCAGGCATAGCTGTTTCCAGCGATGCGAGATGGCGGTTGTGATCATTCTTCGTAGCCTCGTTGAGAGGGTTAGGTGTACGGATACCGGCAACTACGTCCTCGCCCTGGGCATTGATGAGCCACTCGCCATAGAACTTGTTGTCACCTGTGGCAGGGTTTCTGGAGAATGCTACACCTGTAGCTGAATTCTCACCCATATTGCCGAATACCATAGACTGGACGTTTACAGCTGTGCCCCAGTCATCAGGAATCTTTTCGATGCGGCGGTAAGCGATGGCTCTCTTCCCGTTCCAGGATTTGAACACGCCTCCGATGGAACCCCAGAGCTGAGCTTCTGCGGTGTCAGGGAACTCGACTCCGAGAACGTCCCTGACCTTCTTCTTGAAGGCTTCGCAAAGGTCCTTGAGTTCCTCTGCAGTAATCTCTGTATCAGAAGTATAGCCCTTAGCCTTCTTCAGCTCGGCCATCATTCTGTCCAGCTGCTGACGGATGCTCTGTCCGTCCTCAGGCTCGATTCCTTCCGCCTTCTCCATAACGACGTCGGAATACATCATAATGAGACGTCTGTAGGAGTCATAAACGAAACGTGGATTCCCGGTCTTCTTGATCATACCCGGAATTGTAGCGGAGCAGAGACCGATATTCAGGATGGTATCCATCATACCGGGCATTGAACTTCTTGCTCCTGAACGGCAGCTGACGAGAAGCGGATTCTCGGCATCGCCGAATCTTTTCCCCATAATCTCTTCGGTAGCCTTCAGAGCGGCTGCAACTTCAGCCTTAAGCTCATCGGCATATCCGCCGCCGAGGGCATAATACTCGGCGCAGCATTCTGTTGTGATGGTGAATCCGGCAGGGACTGGCATTCCCAGTCTGCTCATTTCTGCAAGATTAGCGCCTTTTCCACCAAGTAATTCCCTCTGTTTTCCATCACCTTCTGCGGTTTTTCCGCCGAAGCGATAGACTCTCTTTTTGTTTTCAAACATACCTAGCGTTTATTTTATGTAACTGTAATTTTCGCCGCGAATTTACGCAAATTTCGCGTACCTGCAATAAACTAAATACAAGAGTTTTGCAGGAAGCCCCGAACTGGCTACAAAAGCTTTGCCGCAAGCTCCGACAGTTCGCTCCTTTCTCCCTTTCTCAGGAAAATGTGCTCGAACACTTTCTGCCCGTCCATCTTCTCTCCAAGATGCGAAAGGCCGTTCGACCACTGGTCCAGATAAGGCTGGTCGATCTGGAAGATATCTCCCGTGAACACCATTTTCGTACCCTCTCCCGCACGGGTTATGATGGTCTTGACCTCGTGAGGGGTAAGATTCTGCGCCTCGTCGATGATGAAGAAGACTTTACCAAGGCTGCGGCCCCTGATATAGGCCAGCGGGCTGATGAGAAGTTTCTCTTCCTTGAGCATCGCCTCGATTTTCAGAGCCTGCTTGCTGGACGGGCTGAACTGCTGTTTGATTACGTTCAGGTTATCCATAAGCGGCTGTATATAAGGGCTCATCTTGCTCTTCTGGTCGCCGGGAAGGAAACCGATATCCTGGTTGCCCAGAGTTACGGTCGGTCGGGACAGGATAATCTGGTCGAAATCCTTCTCCTGCTCCAGCGCCGCCGCAAGGGCGATGAGTGTTTTTCCTGTGCCCGCGCCTCCGGTAAGCGAAACCAGCGGAATGTCAGGATTCAGACAGGCGTCCAGAGCCATCTTCTGCTCCACGTTGCGCGGCCGGATTCCATAGGCCGTGCGTGATTTTATCAGTACAATCCTGTGCTGTTCAGCGTCATAGCGGCCCTGCACCTTCTCTGCATCCTTGTCCTCCTTCCAGGAGAAGCTGTAAAGCTGGTTGGGTTTGGGCTCCTTGGACGAGACTGCGTGATAGTCGAGTCCCTCTCCATTCCCATACGCGAGCTTCTGAAGTGTCTCGCTCGGCAGCGCGAGGTCGATGACCTCCTTCTGCGTGCTCTCAAGCTTGTTCTCCCCGATCTTGTCGGTCAGGTAGTCCTGCACCTCCATTCCTGCGGCCTTGGCCTTCATCCGGAGGTTTATATCCTTGGTTACCAAGGCTGTAAAGTATCCTGGATGGTTGTCTCTCACCCACATCGCAGTCGCGAGGATGCGGTGGTCCTGTATGTCATCCTTGAACAGGTCGCGGTACTCCTCCGGGAACGGGTGGTTCGGCTCTATCTTAATGAGTCCCAGGCCTTTGCCTATCTGGACTCCGTCGTGACCGAACATTTTGCCGTCAGTGATGCGGTCGATTTCGCGCACGAAGCCGCGGGCATTGTACGCGAGGGCGTCGTTGCCTTTCTTGAACTTGTCCAGTTCCTCGATCACCGCCACCGGGATGACGAGGTTGTTGTTCTGGAATTTGCGTATGGCCTTGTAGTCGTGCAGGACGATGTTCGTGTCCAGTACGAAGAATTTAGGTTTTCCGGTACTGTTTTTCGAAGAATTAGCGTATTGTGGCATAATTAATTATGTTTAGTCTTCACCTTCGGAACTGCTCTGGCTTCTCAGAATCGACTCCAGGATGCTGCTTACCGGCGACTGGTCGGAAACTTTCACTTTGACTCCGTTCTGACCGCGGCGCACGTGCCCCAGCGGGAAGAACGCCACGTCCTGCAGCAGGAATTCTGCGTCCACGTAGTCGTAGTCGATGTCCGCAATCTGCATCACCACTCCCGGAAGCTCCGAGAACAGCAGCCGCACGATGTCCTTCTCGCCCGTCGCGTGAATCAGTTCTCCGAGATTCACTTCCGCGCCCGTGCCTTCGTCGGTCATATTCTTCAGCGCGGCCATCAGACCACCTTCGCCGACCGTCACTCCGGCGAGTGCGACTCCGTCTTCGACCATTTCGCGCACGACTTCGTAGCAGTCGATAAAATAGTCTGCATCAAGCAGTTGTGGGGTTCCGTCGCCGCTGACTCCGAGTGCTGCGGCAAGTCTCGAGCCTCCGAGCCGGAACTTTCCGTCGTCGAACGGCACGTAGACTATCCACGCGCTTTCATCGTTCAGGAATTTCGCCGGGCGTGCCCTGCGCGTGCTCAGCCGCGGGTCGGCGTTCTCCTCCTCGATCTCCTCTTCCGGACCCTCTTCGCGCAGCACACTGGTCTTCACGCCAAGTGAGGATCTGTGCGGAGTCTCTGAGTATGAGTAAGTTCTGAGTCTGATGCCGAGAGCGTCGATGTAGTCGCTCGCCGCGCTGACGGAGTTGTAGAACGCCGCCAGGCTGCCTATCTGAGCGCTGTCCCACTTCCAGTCGAGCGAGACGGCGAGGTTGCCGAGTTTGAAGTGGCCCTTCCGCCAGATCGCTTCGATGAGGTGCAGGGCAATCTTCTGCCGGGTGTAGAAGTCGACGAAAGGAAGTTCGGCGGCCTTGCGCGGTGCGCGCGCGGCCAATACCATATTGAGATATTCGTCTGTTTTCTCCACGATGGTAACGCAAGGCCTGATGAACGGGTCAATGGACTCGTCCACCACGTTTTGGAATTCAGTGTCAGGCCGTTCCGCGGGTTTGCCCACAAGACAGCTGTCCAGAAGCTGAGCCGGTGTGAGCTCCTGCTCTACACCGTCTATGATGTAGCTTGAGTATAAAACTGAAGTCATTCTTAGCAGTTTTCTCCAATATTGTCGTAAAAATAGTTAAATTTGGATTCAGTTGCAAAATTGAGTGACAAAATGGACAGAAATCGTTACAAGGAGAAACTTGACTGGATATTTCACCGCTTTCCTTCTGTGCAGAAGAGCGGTTTTGCCAAGGATGCGTACAAGCCGGGTCTGGAGCATATTCAGGCGTTTTCTGCTCTTCTCGGGCATCCGGAGGGGCGTCTGAGGACGGTTCACGTGGCGGGAACGAATGGGAAGGGGTCTGTCGCGAATATGCTTGCGGCGGCACTCTCGGCTCTGGGCTACCGCGTCGGTCTATACACTTCTCCGCATATTCTGGATTTCCGCGAGCGTATGAGAATTATAGAGCCTGACTGCAGTGCCGGATTAATCTCCGAGGAGGAGGTGATGGAGTTTCTGGAGAAGTATGAAAAGGCTTTTACGGATTTGGATCTCTCGTTTTTCGAGATTACGACGGGGATGGCATTCAAGTGGTTCGCGGATCAGGAGGTGGATTTTGCGGTCATCGAGGTGGGACTGGGAGGTAGGCTTGACAGTACAAATATCATTACGCCGCTCATTTCAGTCATAACCAGTATTGGTCTGGATCATTGTGACTTGCTGGGAGATACAAGGGAGAAGATTGCTGCGGAGAAGGCGGGGATTTTCAAGCCTGGCGTTCCTGCTCTGATTTCTACAAGGGACGGGGAGACCGCTCCGGTTTTCGAAAAGATAGCCGCGCAGGTCGGGGCCCCGTTGTATTTCGCTGATGCTATGGATGCCTGCGGGGATGCCTGGAGGGAGGAAACGCTCGCGGCGATGGATCTGCAGGGAGACTGCCAGAGGGAGAATCTCAGGACAGTCTGCGCTGCGCTGGAAATATTGAGGCCGGAGGCAGACGGACAGGATTGGAACGCTATGCGTTCCGCCATAGAGAGGACTGCGGCGATAGCGGATTTCCACGGAAGGTGGGAGGTGCTCTCGCGTGATCCGCTGACAATCTGCGACATAGCGCATAATCCACCGGCCTTGAAAGTGAATTTCGGCAAACTCGACAGGATGCTTGCGACAGGAGAGTGCGATGACCTCATCATCGTCTACGGCGTGATGGCGGATAAGGACCTCGGGTCGATTATGCCGCTGATGCCGCAACGGGCAGAGTATATATTGGTCGAGCCGCGCTCGACCCGCTCGATGAAAGTCGATGAGCTGTATCGCAAGATGGTGGAGTTTCGTGAGCGGCCGCTTACGGTGGTTGAGCCTGTCGAAACCACACGGGAGGCTGCTGCGCATCGCCATTCCGACAAGTTCAATGACTGTAAACTCACCCCTGCCGGCGACGTGAAATCGGGCGTCCGGCTGGCTCTGGAGCGTGCCGCGAAGCTCGCCGCGCAGGGACGCAAGCCGCTTGTGTACATCGGTGGCAGTACTTTTGTAGTATCGGAAGCCATCGAACTTTTTACATGAAACGTCGGCCTCGCCTGACACAGTGGGGCTGAACATTATTAACCAAAAACTGCATTTCATATGAAACGCATAGCATCTTTTGTTATTTGTCTGACCGTAATAGGATTGAGTTGTATGGGTGCCATTATCTGGGGCCAAGGCCCTGACACCGGTAAAAACCGGACTATCGAGAAACTTTGGAAGGATTATGAGGCCGCGCAGCGCTCGGACCTCCCTCAGAAGCAGATGGAAATTCTGCAGGAAATCAAGAATGCCTCATCCGCTTCGGACTCCTGGTACGACTTCTACCAGGCAGGCGAACAATACGTAGATGTGCAGAGATCAGTGAATTGGAAGGAGCGCCAGGCCGCTTCCGAGAAGTGGAAGGCAGAAGTCGAATCCTGCGGATCTCCGATAGTCGTCTACACTTACCGTCACAGCCACGGCACAGCCGCTCTCGACTATGTGAAGGAGCACCGTGAGCAGTTGGAAAAGTCTTGTAACAGAAAGTTTTACGAAAGCCTTGAGTCTAATTCCAAATTCGGCCCGATCCTTCCGGATATGCTGGACAATGACTACGACTACGCCCTCTGGGACCTCGGGACAAGCGGTACGGCCGCAGCCCGCGAGATTCTGAAAGACAGAGTGTCAGACAATTACCCGCTTGCAGCGTTCCTGGAATATTTCCCTATTGCCAGTCAATACCGTCTTCCCGAGCCTCTCGAAGCCTTCGCCGACCGCTACAAGGGCAAGGCCGTCGCGCTGTTCGCCCGCGAAGACCTCCTCTGGCAGAAATTCCACAAGCTCGAAGATTCGAAGAGCGCCGGCAGCTCCGATTTCAAGGCCCTGCGCTCCGAGATCGATACTTTTGAGTCTGAACGCAAAGCGTTCAATGGCGACGAGTCCCGCATCGCTTCCCTCTGCACAGCCGCAGAGGAACTTGCAGAAGATCTCGATGCGAAGAGCATCAATGCCAATATCGATGACGGACTTCTGACCATATCCCTCAAGAATGTCCAGAAAGTGAATGTGGAATTCAAGCTGGACGGAAAATCCACATTGAAAAAGGAACTCGAGAATACCAAGGGCAGTTACTATGTTCCTGATACCGTGAAGTTTACTCTTCCTGCGATGAATGACGGAAGCTATGAGGTTTCCCTCTCTTCCGGCAAGACTCAGACTGAATTCAGCTACGAAAGATACACCGTCTCCGCCGCCCAGAAGCGCGACTCGAAGGGTTATGCAGTCTTTGTGGCCGACTACCTCAGCGGCAAGCCGCTGGAAAAGGTGAATGTCCGCCTTCTGGACTGGAAGGGCCGCGATGCCGCTTCATATGATGGTCTGCCCCTGAATGGTTTCACCTATCTGCCGAAGGAAATTACGGAGAAACTCGAAGGAGATACTCACAGTTTCTCTCTGGAATTCTCCGTAAATGAGGGCGGAGTCAGGCGCCTCAGCCGGGAGCTTTCCGTAAACACCTCACTTGCAAGTTACGGCACCGCATCCGGCGACTACACTTACGCTCAGATTCTCACCGACCGCGGGGCCTATCATCCTGGAGATACCCTCAAGTTCAAGGCTGTGCTCTATACGGGCAATCATCAGACAGCCTTCCGGACTCTGGATGCCGGGATGAAATTCAAGGCTGTCCTTAAGGATGCCCAGTACAGGGCCATAGCGACTAAGGAATTCACCACCAATGAGTTCGGCTCTTTCGCTTCGGAGTTTGTCCTGGAGCGCCGCGAGCGCAACGGGCAGTACTCTCTCAGCATCGAGGATGATAACCGCGCTGTGGAAACCACTTATTTCACCGTGGACGATTTTGTCCTGCCTTCCTTCGAACTTACTTTCGACAGGGATGACAATCTGTATCTTCCAGGAGACGAGGTTACCGTCAAGGGTACCATAAAGAGCTATTCCGGCCACAGCCTCTCTTCGGCAAAGCTTGTCTATACCGTAACGCGTTCAGGAAATGTCATTGAGGAAAACACTCTCTCGCCGGCTTCAGACGGCAGTTTCGCCGTAAAGATCGCCACCGATGCAGATGACCGCTATGCCAGCTACAGTCTGAACGTAAAAGTCACGGATGCTACCGGAGAGACTCTCGAATGGGACAGATGGCTGAGCGTGAATGCTGATATCCCGCTCAGCGTCAAGATATTGGACACTCAGGAAGGGGAGTGTGACCCGGGGATGGACATTATCAGTTCCGACCGCCTCAGGATGAATATCAGCGTGGGTGAGAACCTCAGAAGAGAGAGTCTTCTCATAACCTATTCCGTTTTCTTCAAGGACAAGGAAATCCATCGCGGTGTCGCGGAGAACGGAAAGGATGTTGAACTGGACTTAAGCGGTTATCCGTCAGGTAATTATAAGGTGAAAGCCGAGGCCTCCGCAAAGAACTCGGAGGGGCTTGTGAAATCCGCCGGATATCAGCAGGAATTTCTGAAGATCAAGGACGGCGACTCCGTTCTGGACGCTCCTGTGGAGAATGTCTTCCGCGTCCCTGAGGGCGAAGGGGTAGCCCTTCAATTGGGCGCAGCCCGCGGACCTGTCTGGGCGGCGGTGGAGATCTGCGGCTTCGACAACCGCTCGCTGGTGTCGGAGCTTGTGCATCTGGACGGCGTTCAGGGCAAGGCGGGTTCGCTGACGACTCTCCGCTACGAATTCGGAAAGGACTGGGGCGATGCCGTGACGATGTATGTGATGTATTTCCGCAATGGCCGACGCTATTCCTATCAGCACGAGTACCGGCGTGCGGAAACTGTAACCGATGCCCTCCCGCTTTCCTTCTCACGTTTTCTGGACAAGACTCTGCCGGGACGGGCTTATACATTTACAATCAAGACTTTGCCAGGCGTGGAGTGCGCCGCGGGCATCTTCGACAAGAGTACTGAAACCATACATTCCAACCTTTGGTACCCTGTCCGCCTCTCCATCCCTCAGGCTCCGTATATGCGCTTCTCGTATCAGACCGGAGTCAATTCCGCTTACTCCGGTTTTGGGATCGGCTATGGCGTTCAGCCGAAGATGAGAAATGCCCTGATGTCCAGAAGTGCCTCCGTTATGGCCGTTGATGAGTTCGCATTAGCAGAAGAAGGTGTCGCCGATATGGCTCTTGCTTCGTCTGCTGCGCCGGAATCCATTGAGGCAGAGGCTGATGCGGGCGTTGCCGTAAGGTCCGATTTCGCCAGCACGCTTGCCTTCGAGCCGTTCCTGCGCTCGGACGACAAGGGCGAAATACAGCTTGACTTCTCCACCTCTGACAAATTGTCCACCTTCATTGTCAGCCTTTATGCGCACGACAAGCAGATGCATAATTCAGTTCTGCGCCGCGAGATGGTGGTTACGCTTCCGGTGAAAGTCTCCGTCGCCGAGCCTCAGTTCCTCTACAGCGGCGACCAGTACACGGTCAAGGCTACTCTTTCTTCGACTGCCGAAACCGCTGTCAGCGGAACCCTGCGCCTCGAGGCCTTCCCTGGAAGCAACTACAAGACTCTCAAACCTTTGACTTCCAGTTCGGTACGAGTGAGCGTAGGGCCTGGCGAAAGCAAGGTCGTTTCCCTGCCGGTCGACGTGCCGCAGACAGACGAGCTGGGACTCAAGATAAGTTTCGTCTCCGACAGGCGGGAAGATGGCAGCGATGCCGTATTCGTCTCTGTTCCAGTGTACAAGCCTTCGCAGACCATCACCGAAGCGCACAGCGCCGTGCTCCGTTCGGGCGCCGACGAGCAGGCGCTCATCGATACTCTCCGCTCGCAATTCGTTAATTTTGACGGCCTTGCGGCCAATGTAAAAGTGACTTCGGTGATTGATCTTGTCCGTGAGGCTCTGCCTTCGCGGGTCAATACTTCATCGAAGGATGTTCTCTCCCTTACGGATGCCTTCTATTCTGCGCAGCTTTCCTCGAAGCTCGGTTCGGAAGTCAGTGGTGCTGAAGGACTTGTAGTAAAAATTCTGGACTGCAACAATTCCGACGGCGGCTATGCCTGGTTCGCCGGAATGAAGTCGTCTCCGGTGCTGACTGCGGTTGTGATTGGACGCTTCGCGGCCCTTAAAGAAAAAGGAATTGCGCTGCCAAAAACGCTTGAGGAGAGCCTCGCCGCCAGCGTCAGATATCTGGACAGCAGTTACTTCGGCGACAAGGACAGGCCTTTCTGGTGCGGCGGACTTTCGCTCCCGCAGTACCTCTATGTGCGTTCGCTCTATGCGGATCAGCCGCTTGCCGTCTCCACGACGCGCGATTTCCGCAAGTCTGTCCGTGAGTACCTCGTGCCTTCGAAGAGCCGCGGCCTGCAGGGAGAGATTTTCGGCAAGGCTCGCCGCTCCTATATTATATACAGGCTGCTCGGCAGTTCTGACGGGCTCTCGCTCGCAAAGTCACTCGGTGTGAATTTCACGACGCGGCGCCGTCTCCAGAAGTCTCTGGATGCGGATCTCGCCTCGCTTAAGCAATACGCCGTGGAGCACCGCAGCGGCGGAATCTACTTCCCGAATGCGGTGATGCCTTTCAGGGGACTGCTTGAAAGTGAGGCTTATTCACATTCGCTCATCTGCGACCTGCTTCGCGACTGCGGAGAGGATCTGCTTGCCGACGGACTCCGTCTCTGGCTGATGATCCAGAAGGAGACTCAGCAGTGGAGTGAGGATCCGGGCTATATCGACGCGCTTGCTTCAGTACTCGATGGTTCGAAGGAAGTGCTTGATACGAAGATAGTTTCGCTGACTGCTTCCGGCCAGAAGCCGTTCTCGGGGATTCTGGCTGCGGGGAACGGATTTACCATTTCGCGCGATTACAGCGTGGAGCGGGTGACCGACGGAAAGAAGACTCTTGTTCCGCTTGCCGACGGCGATATGCTGAATGTCGGAGACAGGGTGGTCGCGGAGTATAAAATCTGGAACGAGGAGAACCGCAGCTTCGTGAGAGTCAGCGCTTTGCGCCCGGCTTGCCTGCGTCCTTCCTCTCAGATTTCCGGAATGTACGGATGGTGGCTCGCGCCGCTTCGTCTCGAAAATCATTATGTGTTCACTCCTCAGGGCTATCGCAATGTGCTGACTGACAGGACTGAATACTGGTTTGATTCCTATCCGGAGGAAAATACGACGATTACCGAGGAGTTCTTCGTGACGCAGGAAGGCCGCTTCCAGCAGGGGGTTGTGGAAGTGGAGTCACTCTATGCTCCGCACTATCGTGCGAACGGGGCTAGTCAAGAGGCTTTGTGTAGCAGCGGCGGCGCATAAACGGCTTCGGGTCGAACTGGCTGAAGAGCATCTGGGCTTTTACGTTGAGTTCGAGCTGCGGGTTGAGCAGAAGTCGCTTTATTCCGAACTTCAGGCATCCGTCGTGAAGATGCTTCATCATAAGAAGGGCGGCACCCAGTCCCTGGAATTCCGGCTTGACGCCGATCATCAGGGCTTCGAGGGTGTCGTTCTTTTTCAGTGCCCTCAGGATGCGGAAGA
>CAVCSJ010000024.1:0-18671 GCA_963604895.1 bacterium | reverse complement strand
ACTTCCCAATGGAGCCCGTCTGAAGAAGCCTCCACAGTGTACTTATACGGTGCAGGATTGTCCTCTTTGTAGCCGGAATTGTGATCCGCAAAGTTGCACTGGACGGCTTTAACCGTGCAGAGGCCTTCCAGATCCATTTTTATCCATTCTCCCGGCTCTCCGCTTGCGGCGGCCCACCAGGTCTTGATGGTATTGTCAGCTGCATTTCCGCCCTCGAATCCTGGCTGCTCGGACGAAACGGATACGCTCTTCCCGAGGCTCAGGTTCATCCATCCGGTATGAATGTCTTCCTTGCTGAAGTCCACCTTTCTCTTCGGAAGTTCGAAAGGATAGTCCCCGAATGCTGTGAGAGCATACATATTGCCCTTCGGGGTGAAGACTACAGGGTACAGGCTGATGCGTCTCTCGAAAATTTCTCTCTGGCCGATGATATTAGTGGATAAATGCCACCAGTTGCCCCATTCGTCCCTGAATGTGTCACCGTGGCCTGCACTGGTGGTGAATCCGCCCTCGCGGATGCTCACCGGGGAAGTCGGCATAAGCGTGAACGGACCGGTAGGGGAGTCGGAGATGTAGACACCGTCCGCATAGCCGTCATATTCGGTGCCGTTAGTGGCATACTGCAGATAATATTTTCCGTTATGCTTGGTCATAATGGCGCCCTCGTAGTAACCGCCGAGATAATACAGTTCGTTGCGGTCGCCGGGAACTTCATATCCGAGTTCGTCCCAGTGGTGCTCGATGACGGGAACCGGCTCGGACTTCGGCAGGAAATGGTTGGAAGGATCGTATTCATCCACCTTGATTGGCATAATGTAGTCCGATTCCCAGTAGAAATAGACTTTTCCGTCTTCGTCGGCAAAGAGATACGGATCGTGGGCGGTGCCTTCAGGATTTCCGAGATAAGGTTCCATCGGGGCGTCGATGGGCTGCCAGCTCATCCCGTCGAGAGGTGTGGCGGTTTTGTAAATCTGGTTGATACGGGAGGTTACGTAATACATTTCTCCGCCGTAGACCATCACCGACGGCGCTACGCCTGCCGGGAAATTGGCATCGATATGCTCCCAGTGCTGCATATCGTCCGATACCCAGTAGCCTTCGGCTCCGCTGTGGAAGAGGAAATATTTGCCGTCGTGGTACAGGGCGACAGGGTCTGCGGCCGAACGGGCGCCCGTGACTTTCGTTGCCGGTTTGCCGGAAAATCCCTGCAGGACGAGCTGCTGGACATTGTATGTGCGTCCGGCCACGACTTCGTCATCAGATGGGTAGGCGTTGCTGAAATCAGGCTCGGCGGTCTTGTCGGCAAAGGCAAGAGCTGCAAGCCCCTCCATTGTCATTGACGAAGAAAGGGTGGACAGGTCATAGTTCGGACGCGATTCGAACGGCAGGTCCAGGTCTATAGGGTTGGCGACTACGCGGCTCCTGTCGACAACGTGCTGTGAACCGGTGCACGAAAGTAGCGAGGCGGCCACAACCGCGGCCACCGTCAGCAGAGTGATGGATTTTTTCATTTTCTTGAACATATTTACCGCAAATGTATAAGCAATGCGTGTTCAAGCGAATTGCCCCAAGATGAATGTGTTTGCCCTATGTTCAATGACGTTGCACATTGTTCGTACTGTCATATTTCGCTCGGCGGCACTCCGAATTTTTTCTTGAAGCTGCGGGAAAAACCCGATGTGGACTTGAATCCCACGGAATAGCATACCTCGCTCACATTCAGCTCTCCCTTTTTCAGCAGCTCCATAGCCTTGTTCAGACGATATTCCACAAGGAAGGTCTGCGGAGCCTCGCCTATAAGCGCCTTGACTTTGGTATAAAATCCGGTCCGGCTTATGCCGAGCTCAGTCGCACACGAAGATACGTTAAAGTCTTCATCTGACAAATTCTTGTCGATGAGGGCGAACAGCTTGCGCAGAAAATCCTGGTCCTTTCTGTCATATGAAGCCAGAGGGTCTTCCGTGGCTGCCGTAACTTCGGACGGACCGGCCGACATAGCCATCAGCGCCTGCTGAAGGCGTTTTTTGTTGGCGAAGATGTTGTCGATTACCGATCGCAGATAGATTGGGTCGAAAGGTTTGCCGACATAGGCGTCAGCCCCTGCCACGATGCCTTCTATCCTGTTTTCATCTGCATTCCGGGCAGTAAGAAGGATTACGGGGATGTGGCAGTATTCCTGCGACTCCTTCAGTTCACGGCACAGTTCGATGCCGTTTTTAAAAGGCATAAGCACATCGCTTATGACAAGGTCAGGAGGTGAAAGTGAAATGGCGTTCATCGCAGCCATACCGTCCGGAGCGCCTGACACATTGTAGCTGCTCTCGAGCAGATGCTGCAGATATTCGCGCAGTTCTCCGTTATCTTCCACAATCAGAATACTCCGGCGGTCTTCAGACGGAACAGTTGAGACTTCTGAAGTGGAAGCCGGCGAGGCGGTTAAGCCTGTGACGAACAGTTCTTCCTGAGAATAGCCGGACGATGCGGCAGGGAAACGCAAGGTCATTACAGTCCCCTTGGGTGTGTTCTGCCGGCATTCGAGACTTCCCTTGTGAAGATTGGCCAGGAACATCGCGTAATTGAGACCGATTCCGAAGCCCTCGGGAACCCCGTCCCGGTCTACCGTCTGACGGATCCTCTCATAGCGTTCGAATATCTTTTCGCGTTTGCTTTCAGGAATGCCGATACCTGTATCGCTGACCGAAACTTCAGCGGAATCGCCTGAAACTGAGGCTGAAATGATGATGTTTCCGCCTCTCGGCGTGTATTTTATCGCATTGCTGAGGAGGTTGAGGACTATCTTCTCCACCTTTTCTATATCGCAAAAGACCTTCAATGTATCCGGAACATCACAGGAGAGATCTATCTGCCTGCCTGCCGCGATATAGCCGTATTCTTTCGCCAGAGAACAGAGCAGTGCGCTCAGGTCTGTTTCCATAATCTTCAATTTCCTGTCCTGCCGCAGCCTGTCGAGGTCCAGAAGCTGACTGGAAAGATGCAGCATACGGTTCGAATTGTTCATTATCGTCTCGGCCAGCTGCCTTGAATGAGGCGAGAGCTCCGATGAAACCGACAGCTCGCGCGACGGCCCGTATATGAGCGACAGAGGCGCCCGGAGCTCGTGGGTGATATTCATAAAGAACGCAGTCCGTTCCTTGTTCATTTCGGCGCTCAGAACCTTCTCCTGCTGTTCCTGCCGCAGCTGTTCGTTAAGCCTCCTGCGTGACCTCAAAGCCCAGAGTATGAGGATTATAACGGCCGTTCCGGCCAATATGTACAGAACTATCATAAATGGTCTGGCCCACAATGTCCGCTCGATTTCAAACCCGAAGACGGCATCTGCCTCCCCGGGATTTCCGTTGCTGTCCCGGACTCTGACCATAAATGTGTAATGACCGGAAGGCAGATTGCTGTAACCTGCCTGCATCGACCAGCCTGCGTCTATCCAGTCCTTGTCGAAGCCGTCAAGCTTATAGGAATAGTTGAGCCTGTCCGAACGGAAGTACTTGGCGCTGTAGCTGAATGAAAGGCTGTTCTGTCTGTGCTGCAGTATGGCGGGGCTCCCTGAACTGATATCCACCGGAATTCCGTTTGCAGTTACCGCGTCTATCGTAACCGGAATGTCGACGGGAGAAGATTCTTCGGCGGATGAACAGGTAAGGGACCTGTTGCCTCCGAAGTAAATGCGGCCGTTGGAGATCATTCCGGTCTGCATTGATGAAAAAATTCTGGATTCTTCATTCGGATTCGATATGAGCAGAATCTTTCCATCGCCGGAAGAGACTCTCAGAATGTAGTTCCCGGTGGAAACCAGAACTGAGCCGGAACTGTCACTGCCGATTTCCCAGACTTCGTTGTCAGGGAATCCGTTTTCCATATTGTAATGCCTTACAAGTGAGAACTGTCCGTCGAACTGATACAGACCATCATTATATGTGCCGAGCCAGTATATGCCGTCATCGTCCTTGTAGAATGAAGTGGTAAGAATTTCAGGGAAAGGCAGTTTCTGGAAACTTGAGCCGTTCACTAAACGGTATACACCGGTCTGACAGATGATGAATGTCTGTCCGTCATCAGATTTCTGAAGACTTACCGGCTGCAGTTCCTCAGTCAGCACCATAGTCCGTATGGAACCTTCCGGCGAGATTTTTATGAGATTGCTTCCGGACAGAACGAAAGTGCTGCCGTCATCGTCTCCCCACAGAATGTCTGCGGTCAGAGAAGGGTAAGAGTCGTTAAACTTGAGAATCTTCCCGTCCCAGATATATTGGGTCAGTCCTGATTTATCCGTGTTCAGCCAGATTTCGCGCTCGCGCGGAGAGAATACCATCTGGCCCATATGTCCGGATTTGCTTGAGTATGAGGTGATTCCTGAAGGGGTTATGTCCTTGCAGACTTTATTTCTGTCATCATAGAAATAAAAGTGCTGATTGGTTCCGATCATCAGGTCTGCACCGTCTAGCGGAAGGATTATGAATACCTTTTCGTTTTTCTGAAGTCCCGGGAATCTGATTATGGAACGGCTCTCCACGGTGGAAATCTTCTTCAATCCGAACCCGTCTTCCGACAGCCAGAGGCATTCGGAAGAATAATGGGCTGTGATATAATCCACATTTGTCTTGTCGTATTCTCCGATCGGAACAACGGTATTCCCGTCAGTCTTGTATATGCCTCCGTCAGCGCCCCAGAACAAATCGTCCCCGCTGTCGATGAGAAAGGTAAATCTGGACCTGGAAAACTGTCTGAGATATTCAGGAGGAGCGACTGCGGCAGCGGTGGCGCTATCGTAACACTCCAGACCTGTTCCAGTGGAGACCAGTATGCATCCGTGTCTGTAAACCATTCCTGTCACAAAATTTCCTTTGGGAAATTTAAGCGCATAAACAGGTTTTGCATCAGGCCCCAGGATGGAAATCTTGTCCATATCCTCGTTGAGAACCCACAGGCCTCTGTCAGGCAGTCTTATCATCCAGGGACACAGCGCATAATCGCTTCCGGTCGCCAGATAGCTGACAGTTCCCGACTCCTTGCTGTAGATTCCCAGCCCTCTGAAATCGGATATGAGCAGATGACCGTCATCATAGGCCTGGATGTTTTTGACCAGTCCTGCAGTGTTTCCCGGTATAGGAACCAGGACATCGTCCTGAAGCAGTGAAAGTCCCAGCGGATGGCCTATCCATACCCTGTCATCGGAGTCGGCGAACAGGCACTGTATATTGTCTTTCGGCAGGGCTTCGTTCCCGTAACCGTAGTATGCCCGGAAGCTGGTCCCGTTATGGCGGAAGAGACCGTTGTGCGAACCTATCCAGACATAACCTTCTGAATCGGAGGTGACGGCGTTTATCATTCCATCAGGAAGAGTTTCGGACACTATGGGCCTGTTCAGAAGGGCGGCACCTGCAGATGCGCAGAACAGAATCAGGAACAGTGATATATTCAGCAGTTTGATTTTCATAAGCATAAAGGTAGTGTTTTTTTTGGCTGAAGCCAATGCGAAGCCGTGTTTTTGAACACTGGGACACGAAGTTTGTTCATCGTGCTAATGTCGCCTTTCTCAGTTGTCAACCAATATGTACGCGATGTCAAGCCCCGTAGGGGCGCGTCATTTAACTTTGCGGCAAAATAATCAACTAACCATATTTGATTCAGTAATGAAAACAAACTGTTTAAAAATCAAAATTCATCAGATGTGCCTGGTACTGCTCTGCCTCATTCTCGGAGGTGTGACCGATGCCTGGGCGCAGCAGAAAGTCGTCAACGGCACAGTTCTCGATGGTGACGGAATCGGAATCATCGGTGCCGGTGTGATGCAGAAAGGTACAACCAACGGAGTCATAACGGACCTGGAAGGCAAGTTCTCCATTTCAGTTCCGGAAGATGCTGTTCTGGTGATTTCCTGTGTGGGATTCAACACTGTCGAGGTCGCCGCAGGCGATGCCGCGGTCGTCACCTTGGAAGAAGACAGGGAACTTCTCGACGAAGTTGTGGTAGTCGGATATGGAGTCCAGAAACGCAGCAGCGTTACGGGTTCCATCTCGAAAGTCGAGTCTGACCAGATGCGTAACCGCACCATCACAAGTGCTCAGGATGCTCTTGCAGGCAAGACAGCAGGCGTGACGATGGTGTCCACGAGTGCGGCGCCGGGAGCCTCCTCCACCGTACGTGTGCGCGGATATTCATCGAATTACAGCAGCGATCCTCTCTACATCGTGGACGGTCTGAAAGTCAGCGACCTGTCCAATGTGGATACCAATGATATCGAGAGTATCGAGGTTCTCAAGGACGCGGCTTCTGCAGCCATCTACGGTGCCGAGGCCGGAAACGGTGTCATTCTCGTCACCACCAGGCGGGCATCATCCGGTTCCGTGGGCGTAACATATGATTTTCAGCTCTCCACCAATGACCTGAATCATATTCCGGCAGTTCTGAACGCGAAGGAATATGAAACCTGGTATCGTGAAGCAGGCTATATCACCGATGCTATGATGGAGTCGTACTATGACGGTGTTACGGACAACGAGTGGTTCAAGACCGCAACAGAAACCGGCCTTATGCAGAAGCACAACCTTTCCCTTCAGATGGGTTCTGACAAGGGTCAGATTTATGTCGGTCTAAACTATCTTGATAACGACGGTTTCCTGAAGGGTGACGTGGACAAGCATACGCGCTATGGCGCCACAATGAATGCCGAGATGCAGATAAAGCCTTGGCTGAAAGTCGGAAGCAATATGAGATTCACCTATCAGACAATGACAATGAGCCCGTGGACCGTTTCCTACGGTTCTCCGGACGGCCCGTTCGGCGATCTCCTGCATATGGATCCGCTGACTCCGGTGATGTACTCCTCTTCGAATGTACCTTCGTTCATCGCTGACTTATTGGCCGATGGCCGCAAATTCCCGACTGACGAGAACGGAGACTATTTCGGAGCATCGCGTTTTACGACTACGTGCAATCCTCTGCTGAACAGGAAGGTCAACCATTACAATTCGACTGCGTCTAACCTTGACATCAGCGGGTATGTCAACATCACTCCGTTCAAGGGATTCGTGTTCACTTCACGTTTCGGCTTCAATAACAACGGCGTGCGGACTCACAGCTTCAGCGAGACTTATTATGTGACTCCGAATATGCAGAACGATAAGCCGTCCGTCAGCGAAACCGGTTTGCAGACAGTCTATTATCAGTGGGAGAATTTCGCGAATTATAATATTGAGGTCGGCTCGGGTCACAATCTCAGCGCCACCGTGGGTACTTCCTTCTCGAAGTCCATAAATGATACGCTCTCGGCTTCTGTGGACAAGATCACCAAGGAATTGGACAACTATACTTATCTTGACTACGCGTCCGGCGATGCCGTGAAGACTGTCGGAGGTCAGAAACTGACCACCTCGAAGCTTTCCTATTTCGGCAGGCTCGGCTATTCCTTCAGAGACAAGTATCTCGCTGAGGTGACTATGCGCGCAGATGCCAACGACCTGTCGGTGCTCTCCGCAAAGTCCCGCTGGGGCTATTTCCCTGCTGTTTCTCTCGGCTGGGTAATCAGTCAGGAGGACTTCTTCCCGCGCTCGAACACGTTCACTTTCGCGAAGTTCCGCGCCAGCTGGGGACAGAACGGAAGCATCTCTAGCCTCGGAAACTTCGTGTATGCATCGGCGATCGAAGGCGCAGGCTTCTACTCCTTCGACGGAACCACGAACTACTCCCAGGGCTCCGTGCCGTCGACTCTCGGCAACGACAACCTGAAATGGGAGACCTCGGAGCAGCTTGACTTCGGCGTGGATCTGAGATTCTTCAAGGATCGTCTCACATTCTCCGCAGACTATTTCAACAAGAAGACGAACGACCTGCTCATCAGCGGAGCGTCGCCATCGCTCACTGCCGGAAATGACCCGTCTCCTATCAATGCCGGCAACGTACTCAACCGCGGCTTCGAGTTCGACCTCGGGTGGAAGCAGACTGTGGGTGATTTCTCTTATGGCATAACTGCCAATCTTGCCACGCTCCACAACGAAGTGACTTACCTCGACCCGACCATTGCGCGCCTTGAAGGCGCCAACGCTGCAGGAAACAACCCGTTCACGTACTTTGAGGTGGGATACCCGATCTGGTATTTCCGCGGCTACAAGTACGCCGGAGTCGATCCGGCCACCGGAGATCCGACGTTCGAGGACCTCAACGACGACGGTCAGATCGGTACGTCTGACAAGACTTTCATCGGTAGCGGAATCCCTGATTTCACCTACGGCATCACGCTCAATGCGGCATACAAGGGTTTCGACCTGCTCATCTTCGCGAATGGAAGCCAGGGCAACGATATCTACTGTAATCTGAACAATGTCTACACTACCGGTGACAATGTCCTTAAGTATTTCTATGACCGTCGCTGGACTGCTTCGAATACGAATGCCGAGCGTCCGCGTCCGGGCTGCAACAACCTGCAGCAGTACTATATGAGCGATGCTATGGTGTTCGACGGCAGCTATTTCAAGATTAAGCAGATACAGCTGGGCTACTCTATCCCTGAGAAGATCATTTCAAGAGTCGGAGTGAAGAGTACGAGACTGTATGTCTCCTTCGATGATTTCTTCCTGTTTACAAAATATCCCGGCATCGATCCTGAGACGGCAAGCTCCTCGTCAACAAACGGTATAGGTATCGATTCCGCTGCATATCCTACAGCAAGGAAGGTCGTGTTCGGTCTTAATCTCACTTTCTAAAGAATTTGAATATGATAAAGTCATTTAAAAATATATCTGCAGCACTTGCCTTGGCCACCTGTCTGTTAAGCGGTGTTTCTTGTGTCAAGGAACTTGATACCGTTCAGAACGGCGTAATCTCAACTTCGTCTTTCTATCAGACTGATGCTGACTGCGAGGAGGCCGTGACTGCCATCTACTGTTACAGCGATCAGATGCACACGAGCTATTATCATCCGGCTCCGTGGTATATCAAGACTCTGCTCAGCGACGAAATTTATAATGCCGGCGGTCAGCGCAATGACGGTGTGGACCAGAGGAACATCAACGAGTATAATTTCGATGCATCGAACAGTTATGTCGAGACGGTGTTTGAAGGTCTCTACAGTCTTATCTACAGGGCTAATCTCGTAATCAACAATTTCGATCCGTCGGAGAGCGCGACTTTCAAGCGCGGTGTGGCCGAGGCCAAGGTCTTCCGCGCCTGGGCCAATATGAATCTTGCCATCCTCTGGGGCAATGCTCCGCTGGTGCTTGAGGCTGTGCGCGATGATTATCGTGCAGGAAATTCCGAAGATGGAGCACTCTGGGCGCAGGTCGAAAAGGACCTCGGCGAAGCCATTGACTCCGGTGCTCTGCCTGTCAAGTCATCCATCTCAGACAAAGTGACTTCCCGCGTAACTCTCCAGTATGCACAGGCTCTTCTTGGAAAGGCGTATGTTTTCGAGAAGAAATATGCCGAGGCTGAGAAGGTTCTGGATAAGGTGGTGAACAGCGGTCTTTACGGACTGCTTGAGGACTATACCGCGTATTCACTTTCTGAGAACAACAATAACTGCGAGGTCCTTTTCGGAACTCATCCTACAGATGATGCGAATGTGAACACAACGATGTTCCCGTGGGTGTTCCTTGCCCCTTCGGGCAATTTCTGGGACGGTATCTACGCCACTCCTTTGAGTATGATCGGTTTCGGCTGGATAAACCCTTCTCAGAGCATTGTCGATGCCTTCCTTCAGAGTGAACCGGACAGCAGACGCTTCCTCGGCACTCTCAAGAGTTACAACAGAATGGTTCAGGACTATCCCATCTTCGCAGTCAAGGAATCAAATCCGGCTTACGCCCATTGCGGCTATTTCAACTGGAAATATCGCGCCTCAAGTTCCGGCCTTGTTACAGGAACTTATTTCGTCTTCAATCTGCAGTTCCCTATAATGAAATATAGCGAGGTCATTCTCCTCGACGCTGAAGCCAAGATCCAGTCCGGTGGGGCAGGAGCAGGTGACGACCTCATCAATATGATCCGTCGCAAGGCCGGTGTGCCGGAGCTGAGCGGGGCCACAATGGATGACCTTAAGAACGAGAAGAGACTGGAATGTTATATGGACGGTTGCCGTTTCGATGATCTGGTCCGCTGGGGCGATGCCGAAAAGGCTCTGAAGAATTGCGGAGCGAAAATCCCTGAATTGATCGGCCTTAACGCTGACGGCTCTCTCAATGTCAATCCTGCCAGATATACGAACTCCAGTTATGGATTCAAGTCCGGCAAGCACGATAAACTTCCTTATCCTCAGAAGGAGCTCGACCTGAATCCGAATATAACACAGAATTCCGGTTGGGAATAATTAAACAACAGTTCTTTGCACTAGTGGCCAAATTTATTTGGCCACTAGTGATATTTATTATATAATTGACGAGGTATTGTAATCATCCTCAGTAACAATAATATTAAAAAATGAAACATCCGATTATTTATCTTGCTGCGCTGACATTGTTCCTGTCGGCATCTTATGCCAATGCACAAAAGCCGGCAATTCCGCGAGATGCGGCTGTCGAGAAGAAGATAGACCGCCGTATGGCCAAGATGACGCTTGACGAGAAAATCGGCCAGATGATAGAACTCGAGATCAATATGATTGATTATCAGGACCCGTCACTAACGGTAGAAGCTCTGGCCGGGATGAGTGAACAGGACCTTGACAAGCTGATACGGCAATACGGTCTGGAGAATGTATATGATGCAAAAAAGCTGGCTGCCGGATCGGAGGCTGATATGCACGACGTCGCCAGGATGACCCAGCTCTACTATCTTAGCTACACTATCGGGACCAGGCAGCCTTTCAGGATAGATATGGCCGCACTCGACTCGGTAACCACAAAATACAAGGTGGGGTCCATCCTCAATGCGCCTTATACCACGGCTCAGACTCCACAAGTGTGGAATTACGTGGTGAAAACCATCCAGGACGCGTCAATGAAGAACCTGGGCATACCTATCGTCTATGGCCTCGACCAGATGCACGGCACTACATACACGGCCGGAGGCACGCTCTTTCCCGCTGCCATCAATATGGCTGCCACCTTTAATCGTGACCTGACTTTCAAGATGGGCGAGATAGTGGCTTATGAGACACGTGCCTGCGACGTGCCGTGGATATACGGCCCCGACATCGATCTCGGACGTCATCAGGCGTGGAGCCGTCAGTATGAGGGCTTCGGCGAGGATGTCTACCTATCAAGCGAAATGGGCAAGGCGGCTGTCCGAGGAATGCAGGGCACAGATCCCAACCATATCGACAAGTATCACGTAGCCTCTTGCCTGAAGCATTATTTCGCATACGGTGTTCCCGACAACGGTCTCGACCGCACTCCTGCCACCCTTAGTGACCAGACCCTGCGCGAGAAGCAGTTTGAGGCATTCAAGGAGTGCTTCCGCCAGGGGGCGCTGACGACAATGACCAACTCTTCCATTGTCAACAATATGAACGGCGTGGCTAATTTCCGTTTCCTGACCCAGTGGCTTAAAGAGGATCTGGGATGGGACGGTATGATTGTCACAGACTGGGCTGATACGGAGAATTTGCGTGAGCGCGACCATATCGCGTCAACACAGAAGGAGGCTATAATGATGGTGGCAAATGCCGGTGTGGATATGTTTATGGTTCCGTCCCAGTTTACGTACAATAAGTTGCTGAAGGAACTCGTCGAGGAGGGCAAGGTCTCTATGGACCGCATCAACGATGCCGTACGCCGCATACTGCGTCTGAAGTACCGTCTCGGACTTTTCGACACTCCGGACACTTTCGTCAGTGACTATCCCAAGTTTGGCTCCGAGGAGTTCGCCGCCTGGTCACGTCAGGCGTCTCTTGAGAGTGAAGTGCTGCTGAAAAACGACACCATTGGCGGGAAGCCAGTCCTGCCGATAAAGAAAGGCGCGAAGCTGCTCGTCTGCGGTCCCAACGCCAACACTATGCGTGCGATGAACGGTGGCTGGAGCTACACCTGGCAAGGCGACGGTGCCGACCGTGACGAGTTCACGGGCAGATACAATACGTTCTATGAGGCCCTTGCCAACAAGTATGGGAAGGACAATGTGACTCTCTGCGAAGGCGTTTCCTACAGCGACAAAAACTTGCAGAACCTGCAGGAGGTTGTCAAGGCTGCCGCCAATGCCGACTATATCATAGCCTGCGTGGGTGAGAACTCATATGCGGAAACAATGGGCAATATTCCTGACATCAATCTCGACCAAAACCAGAAAGATCTTGTCAAAGCTCTTGCAGCTACAGGCAAACCGGTCATTCTCGTTCTCAACGAAGGCCGTGCGCGCACCATCTATGACATCGAGCCCCTTTGCTGTGCGGTCATTAACACGATGCTACCCGGCAATTATGGCGGTGACGCACTGGCCGAACTTATGGCCGGCGACGCCAATTTCTCCGGCCGTCTGCCTTACACATACAGTGCCCGTCCCAATGCGCTGGTCAATTATGACTATCGTGCCTGCGAGGTCCGCTCTACAATGAGCGGTGTCTACGACTATGATGCGAAGACATACGAGCAGTGGTGGTTTGGCGCCGGTCTTTCCTACACCAGCTTCGAATACAGCAATCTCAAGGCTGTCCGTTCCGAATTCACTGCCGATGACAGGCTGGAGTTCTCCGTCGATGTCAGGAATTCCGGCAAGATGGCCGGTAAGGAAGTCGTAATGCTCTATAGCTCCGACCTTTACGCGAGCCTGATGCCGGAGAACAAGCGTCTCCGCGGTTTCGAGAAGATAGAACTTCAGCCGGGCGAGACCAAGACTGTGACCTTCAATATCCCGGCCTCCGCTCTTGCTTTCGTAGGTGCTGACAACAAATGGCGCCTGGAAGAGGGTGATTTCAACATCATCTGCGGCAAGCAGATCATCCCTGTCAAGTGTACCGAGACCAAGGTTTGGGAGACTCCGAATATCGACCTGTAATAAAAGGAATGTTTCGGATCACCTGAGGCGCGTCAGCGTCCCGGCACACGAGAATATCGTTTAAACCTTTAAATGTGTTTCTGCTCCATAATTTTAAGAGCAGAAACACATTTTGTCGATTTAGCGTGATTCTGGTGCAATAATGAAAAATACGAAGTTTACTCAAACATCTCCCCGAGGCGGAAAACCAGTCCCAGATTCAGGCGGCAGAGGAACTTGTTCAGAGGAATGTAATCTGAGTTCATCGGGCTGGCGAAGGCGTCGAGGCCGAAGAAGAAGTTCAGGAAAGGAGCGTTGAGGCTCAGTGCTCCGCCCCAGACGAAACCGAAACTGCTGCCTCCCGCATTGGCCGTCAGGCTGAACCAGTCGCGCGGAGTGTAAGTCACTGCCGCTCTGGCGTCTACGACCGGCACGACGGAATTCCGATACGTGAAGAGTACGCCTGCGCTGAGAGGTTCCACCTGCGGAATCCGATAGCGCGCGGAGGCGTTAAAGCGCAGCGGCAGCATCTCGGCCGACGACTCCGAGCCGCTCTTCTGCCTGAAATCCGCGAGATCCTTCACGTCATCCATCACCTTGTCGAGCTCATCACCCAGTTCCGCATTCGCTCCGCTCAGGTCTACTCCGCTGTAATTCACCGTGTTGTCGCCCTCGGCCAGGCTGCCGTACTTCCAGCTGACAAGTCCGAGATCCGCTATCGAAGCGCTCAGCGTCAGTCCTTCGATCGGCTTCCAGTTCACGCCGGCATCGATCGCAGCGCCGAAGCCGGCAGGACTGAAGCCCGAGCCGCCTTCCACGCCGTCAATCTTTCCGCCCGCGTCAGTGCTGAACTGAAGCAGAGAGCCTGCAATGCCGGCATTTCCCTTCAGGCGCACCGCGATCTGCGAGTCGGAGAGCGTCGCCTGCGAACCTTCAAGCCTGGCGTACGCGCCCGCAACGCCTATCAGACCTTTCACCCGATAGCCGAAAGACAGCGTTTCATTAATTCTGCGGCTGCGGCCAATAGCAATCTCCACTGCGGATTTCACTCCCAGCTCGGTGGGCGAAAGGTCATACGCCCTGTTCTGCTCGCCTTCCTTGAGGAAGCGGAAAAGGTCGCCGGCTATGGAGACGTCGGCTGAAGCCCTGACATTCAGTTCGACGGTGGTCATAGCATTTTCAGAACGGAAACCCATACTGAGGATATTCAGACCGGCATTGCCCAGAAGGGAGTTGCGGTCCCGGATTCCGGAGAGGAACTCTTCGGAGGAAACACTTGAATTCAAGCCCGTTACGAGGCCATTGCCGCTCTGGGCAGGATAAAGGAAATTGGAAAGTCCCACATTGCCTCCGGCGTCGGCTTCGATATTGCTGAATACCGCCCCGACGAAATTCCGGTCAGTCATATTGGCCGGATTATGCCTGTAAGCGTATGTATAATTGTCCAGAAAATACGTGCTCTGGATCTGCGCAAATGCACCTGTACCTGCAAGCAGTGCAATCGCTGTGAATATATATTTTTTCATCGCCGTTTATTCTGAAATGTCCAACGTAACTCCTTCAGGGGCCTTGACTCCAAGTCCTTCCAGAAGAATATAGTCGCCCTCATTAAGCTGGGAGCCGTCTGCTCCGAGGGTGAAACTGAATCTGATATGGCTGAGACCGTCGACGGCCTGGCCGTCAGACGTCCTGACATTGACACCGAAGACATTCTTGCCGTTCGGCTGCGCGAGAATGGTCTCCACAGGCTCAGCGGTAGGAATTACGGTATAGGCTCCGCCCGAGTATTTCAGCAGTTCGACTTTCACCGCCACGCTGAACGGCATAGTGCTCTCCACCGTACCGAAGATCTGTATCTGATTCTTCTTCAATAGCTTGGCTATAGTCTCGGCGTCGTCCTTGAGATCCAGGATGTCGGAATAGGTCACATTGCATCTGTTCCCGAGTCTTACCGGAATCCTGAATCCCAGGTCGACATCCATATCATAATCCGCATCCGGACGGACGTGGCTGTCTTTCTCGTCGGAAACATTGATGCTGAAGCTGACAGGAAGTTTATCCAGGCCTTCCGAAATGAGCGGATTCAGATCCAGGGAATACCTGTTCTCGAGAGTCTTGCTCTGCGCAGGGTCCTCGCTGTAAGGGAATTCCACATCCAGATCATACATTCCGCCGTTGAGGTCGAGATTCGCGCTCATTGGAATCGCGAGATTCGACACGACGGTAGCCACCAGTTCGGCGTTCGGGAGGTCAAGATAGCTGTCCTCCAGGCTCTCCGGCAGTTTGAAGAAGTCCACCGTGAGAGAACTGTCCAGCTGATAGTCCACCCTGGCGGCGATGTCACCGATGCTTACCTTGCCGTTCGGCCCGGCGATTTTCAGCACGACCTCTCCGCTGATAGTCTGCGAGAGATGCTCAATGTCGATGGCAGGATTGGCCGCTTTAATGCGGCCGCTTACTGTTACATCTCCGCCTATGCTCTTGCCTTCGGCGCGGAGCTTCGCGATGTCCACCCTGCTGAAGTCGAGCTTGCTGATCGGCACGCTCTTCGAGAATTTTCCGTCTTTTACTTCGCCGCTAATGTCTATGACAGAAGGGATTACGAAGTCGGGCAGCTGCGCCTGGAGGTCGATCCAGAACTTGCCGTCGCCGATGTCAGGCAGGTTCCGCAGGTTCAGACTTATGTCCGCGGCGGTCCCGTCCAGGCTGATTTCGCTCACGCTCTTCACCATTTCCGGGATGTCGGAGGCCTTGACCACTTCGATGGCCGAGCTCTCTTCCACGCTCACGGAAAGTTCGTCGAGGATGACTTCGGCTGCGCTCACCTCCGGCAGCCTGCAGGTCACGGAGAAGCTTTCGCCCGCCGCTGCGGTCAGTTTATAGATGTCCATCCTTTCGTGCGGCAGCACAAGGGCCAGATTCACGGCGTAGCGGCCCTGAACCACGTATTTGCCGTCGATCAGCTTCGGATTCACCCGGATTCTGTCGACCGGCAGCACGTAATCCGCTGTCTTTACGCTATGTACGCTGAGAATGTTTGTGTTTTCGTCATATTCGAAGCCCTCCGGAACCGCCCCGAGCTTGATGAATTCCGGAATCTCGAGCTTCACGCCGTCCTCCGTCTCGAGCTTGAGACCGTCGATTTCAGGCACGCGGACCGAAAGCGTCAACGCCGGTTCGCCCTTCGGAATGATGGTGAACGAGCCGAAGTTCTCCACTTCGTCTGGCAGCTCGAAGGTGATCATATCTCCTTCTTCTTCAAGATTATAGGTAACATTTTTCAGCTTCCCGTACACGCTTTCCAGTTCGAAGTCCACGAAGGAAACGCGTATTTCGACCATCACGTCAGAAGAGAGCGCGGATGCTTGCGCCACCGATGCGGAGAGCGACTTCGCGCGTATCGCGCCGGTCACGCCGACCGTGCGGTCCTGAGTGAGCTTCGCGGCGTTGAGCTTCGACACCTCGAAAGTCTTCGACGCTGAGAAGGAGTTCGAAGGGTTGAGCACCATCGACGAGCAGTCGAGGCTGCCGGTCCCGTCAGCCAATGTAAGGACGTCCTTCAGGTCTATTTTCACGTCAGGGGTGATTTCGCCGGATGTGAAGATGGATCCCGGCATACTTACCTCGACCTTGATCTTCGAGCCCTTTTTCATATTTATCTCATCGATGGATTCGATGTCGTCGGAAAGCTTGGCGCCATCCACCCGGGCATCGTGGGAATCCACAGCCAGGTCCACTTCCGGGAGGATTACGGAATTCATTCCGAATAGAGAAGCGGCGTCAGCCGCGTCCTTCACCGTCTCTTGGGTGAGAAGAACTGAACTGTGGCTCACCGGTTCGAAATTTCCGGTCCTGATGGTGATGATATCAAGCTTGTCGCTGGCGGTAAACTCCTGAGGGTCAGTCTTCAACGCAGATACATCAATGGAACTGAGCTCATAGCTGATGCTTTGGGAGAAGTTTACCGGGGAGATGTCCACGAGGTCTTTCAGGTCAAGTTCCTGTATGGATTCCCGGAGTGAGAACTGAGTGTCGTAACTCAGATAATAAGCCCCGTCCGAATCAGCCTTCAGATACTCTCCGAAGGAGGATTCCTCCACTCCGGCCTTTCTCAGGATGGAATCGACGGTGATCTTTGCAGTACTCTGGATCAGAGGGAAAGTAAGCCCGTTGGTGAAAACGGTCACTTCGGTGTCGACATCTTTGACATTGTCGAGCGAATACCGGTCATCTACCTTGCAGCCGTTTATCAGCAAGGTCGCGGCTCCTGACAGAAGCGCCAGCGCCGCCCATTTAGTTTGGGTTAAATTGAGCATAAAACTATGTTTAAAAGCCATTCGGCCTATACTTAACGGCGTTAAAGATAAGAAATACTTCCGGAAATAACAATTTTTCCGACCAAATGACATCTGTTTTCCAGCTGGTTCTCCGGCAAAGTCCTCCCGGGCTCGCTGCTGATGGCAGAGGGCATCAATCCGCCGTTCCAGAAAGTCCGCGACAGCGGAGTTTTCCTGCTCGAAGCGAAGTAATGAAATTGGCCGCCTCGAGGCGGCCAATCTGGGATTCATCTATTTCCTCTCACGAACCGCTTGCACGGCGCACTTCTGGCAGAGGCGGGCGTCTTTTGCGGTGATGCTGTATTCGGTGTCGCGCAGGGTGTAGGAGTTGCCGAGGACTGATTTGCCGAAAATCGGCTTTATGAGGGTCTCGAACCAGGTGCAGGCTGCGATGTAGCGGCCGTGCTGGCGGGTCAGATGGTAGCCGTCGCGCGTCAGATCATAGACCTTGCAGTCGGCGGGAACCTCGCCCGAATTGTTCAGACGCGTTCCGCGGGCTATCTGAACGGCATCGCCGCTCGGGATCACGACTGGCAGGTTGAATTCTCGCGAAGCACGCTCAACGCATTGGCTGATAGCCGAGTACATCTTCTGCTGGCTCTTGCCGTAGTTCGGGAATTCCGGATGTGCGGAGTTCGTGGCGTAGGCCCAGGTCTTGTGCCATACGATGGTCGCCTGAGGATTCAGGGCCTCATTTCTGATGATTTCTATGAGCTGAGGAAGCCACTTCTCGTAATTGTCATAAATGCCTGAGATTCCGGAAGATTCCTGGACGGTGATGATGTCCCAGTCCTCGTCCTTCAGGCCGTCCAGAAGGCCCGCATTTTTGCTGACGGTCTCCCAGCGGTTTGCCGTGGACTTGTAATAGACATAATTCTTCAGGTCTTCCGCATATTCCCTGCAATGCCTCTCGAGCGAGCAACCGCCTATGTAGAGCCTCGCCACGATGACATTGTGAATGCCCGCGGCCTCCAGCAGACCGGGCAGATATTCCGTACCGTCATCCGAGAAGCTGTTGCCCACGGCGAGAATCTTCAGAGTGTCCGGAGACGATGGCAGAGGATAATTGGCGAAGCGCTCCTGCGCTCCAAGCGCAAGGCATAAGAAAATGGAAATCAGGAAGATGAGTGTTCTTTTCATTTCTGTGGCATTATAGATTCCGCAATTCGCTGCCGGGCAGGTGGAATCATCTCACTGCACCCGCTCCGGTGCTATGACAAAAATAAACACTTTCGCGGTTTTTCCAAAATTTCAGGTTTCTCTCCGTATGTGGGCAATCGCTCCTTGTTCAGGTTCCAACATAAAAGTCAGTGTGGATAGCCATGCGTGTCCGATATGTGCAGGATTCTCATAGTATCTTAAGGGCTATGGCGGCGCAGGCCTCGGCGTCGGCGAGGGCGTGGTGGTGGTTCGTCA
>CAVCSJ010000023.1:0-19030 GCA_963604895.1 bacterium | reverse complement strand
ATAGTAATATTCGCCATTGGCGCAGCCATAGGAATCGTGTCGTTCTCGAAGTTCCTGCATTGGCTGCTTGCCCGCTGGGAGAGAGAGACGACTCTGGTGCTTGCGGGCTTCATCATCGGCTCACTCATCAAGGTATGGCCGTGGCACAACCCTGTCAGTGACGCTCCGGTAATTCCGGGAGTGGCTTCCGCAGACGGGATAGTGGCTTTCCAGGCTGCGGATGCGCATATCGCCGCCGCCGTGATTTTCGCGATTCTGGGTCTGCTGCTTGTGTTCGGAATAGAATTTCTGGGCAAGATGGTCAGTAAGAAGGCACAGTCTTGACAGATTGTAAAAAAATATCTATATTTGCAGTCCCAATTTCGTTGGGAGTGTCTGGTTCGGTAGCTCAGCTGGATAGAGCAACAGCCTTCTAAGCTGTGGGTCTTGGGTTCGAATCCCAACCGAATCACAAAAGAGGCAAGCTTTTAAGCTTGCCTCTTTTGTGATTATATACATCTTACTTCGTGAAAGAAAAGTCGTATATTTGCAGTTTGGATTGGAGCCAGGGATGATTACAGAATTTACATACATATTGAAGGGCTTTCTCATAGGCATCTGCGCCGCGATTCCGCTGGGGCCGGTGGCTATGCTGGTCATTCAGAAGACTCTTACCGAAGGCCGGAAGGCCGGATTCTCCTGCGGGCTCGGCTGCAGCGTGGCGGACTGCATATTCGCCTGCATCTCAGGCCTGGCGCTTTACACCGCCGGCCAGTTCATAGAGAAAAACACATTCCTCATACAGATTATCGGAGGCATCATCCTCATCGCGGTGGGTATGATAATGTTTTTCAGCCACATACGGGAAGTCAGTAAACGTGATCACAGCTACGACCCCCTGAACTTCGTGAAGGCGATGATGATGTGCATCACCAATCCCGGAGCCCTCGCCATAATGCTGGGTCTGTTCGCCTTTTTCCATATGGACCTGTCGGCCATCCCTCCATATCTTCGGGCACTCTCCCTTACTATGGTATTCTGCGGCTCAGTATCCTACTGGTATCTTTTCTCGCACGCGGTGAACAGGCTGGGCTATCGCTTCCCGTTCCGCCTGCTTGTGACACTGAACCGTATATTCGGCATCGTGGTGGTCGTCTGCGGTGTCGTGCTGATGGCCAAGGCTTTTGTTTAGAAACAGTTGTGCTATGAAACATTCCATTAATATCGCGACTCTGGCGGATATCGACGATGCCGCAAAAGAATTTCTGAAAGAGATTGAAGGCCACAAGCTGATAGCCTTCTATGCTCCTATGGGGGCAGGGAAGACCACATTTACCACGGCCATCTGCCGCATACTTGGCGTGGCCCAGGATGCCGTCAGCTCGCCGACCTTTTCCATAGTGAACGAATACCGCCTTCCGGACGGTAGACCTGTCTTCCATTTCGACTTCTACCGCATAAACAAGATCTCCGAAGCCCTGGACATCGGTTTCTACGACTATATCGACAGCGGGGCCCTCTGCCTTATGGAATGGCCTGAGAATATCGAGGACCTCCTCCCCGAAGAAACGCTTCGCGTGAGCATCACTGTCGCTGAAGACGGCTCCCGCTCCCTCTCCTGGGACGATTAATCTATATAACACCTGGGGACGTATCCCCCTGAACCCTCTGGGTCGCGCAGACGCTCCATAAGAGCTTCGAGACAGTCATCATTCTTGTCTGTCGAGGAAACGGAAGCTGGCGGCCTCGCTGATGTGGCGGACCAGGATTTCGTCGCTGCCTTCGATGTCGGCAATGGTACGGGCCACCCTGATGATTCTCAGAAAGGCCCTCATCGAAAGCTTCATACTTGTAAGTATCTTTCCCAAAGCATCCCTGCAGGCATCTGAAAGCGGACAATACTTCTCTATCAGCTGTTTGTCCATCTCTGCGTTGCAGTTTATGGATTCCGTCGCGAAACGTAGCTTCTGGGCTATCCTGGCCTTCAGAACCCTCTCCGCCACCGCCGCACTGCTCTCTGCCTTGCGGTTTTCTATCATCCGTCCGCTCTCCACGGGTCTGAGGCGCACGTGAAGGTCTATACGGTCCAGGATTGGCCCGGAAAGCCGGGCCAGATAATTCCGCCTCTGCGCCGGAGTGCAGGTACATCTTTCCCCTTCGCCGTAATACCCGCAGGGACAGGGGTTTGAGGCTGCGACCAGCATAAATGACGCCGGGTATTCCACCTTGGCGCGCAGGCGCGAAATAGTGACCTTGCGGTCTTCCAATGGCCCTCTCAGGGCTTCCACCACGCTCTTGGGCATCTGCCCGAACTCGTCAAGAAAGAGAATTCCGTTCGTGGAGAGGGTTACCTCCCCGGGAGTGATGTTGTCGCCGGCTCCGCCGCCAATGATGGCCGCCAGCGAAGCGCTGTAGTGCGGTGTGCGGAACGGACGCTGGCTCACCAGACCTACGCCCTTGGGGCCTATCCCGGAGATGGAGTATATCTTGCTCGTCACAATGGCCTCATCCCGCGTCATAGGCGGCATAATGCCGGACATAGCTTTCGCCAGCGAACTTTTCCCGGCTCCCGGAGGGCCTATCATAATCAGGTTGTGGCCGCCGGCAGCGGCGATTTCCGCGCCGCGCTTGGCTTCCTCCTGCCCCACGATGTCCGCGAAATCCATCACACCGTCCGCCAGCCGGCCCGGCTTTCTGTGTTCGGAACGCTTGAGCATCCTGTATTCCTGAGTATTCCAGACCAGCAGATCCGAGCAGTCCTCCTTCCCCGAAAGTATCTTCACCACTTCCGCCAGATCCTTCACCCCGTAGATGTTCAGATCCTTGAACTCCACGGCCTCCAGAGCTGACTGAAGGGGCAGGATACAGTTCTTTATGCCCAGACCCGAAGCAAAGTCGGCAATCGGCAGCGCCCCCGGAATATAACGCACCGAACTGTCCAGCCCCAGTTCTCCCATAATGAGAAAGTCCTGAAGCAGAGGGAATTCCTCCTGCTCGGACGCCGCGATGATGCCCACCGCAATCGGAAGATCGTAGCCGCTGCCCTGTTTGTGCAGGTCGGCAGGCGCGAGATTGATCACTATCTTCCTTCCCGGAATATGGTAGCCCAAGGCTCCCAATGCCGTGATGGTGCGCAGCAGACTCTCCCGCACCGCTATGTCCGCCAGCCCCACCAGATGTATTCCGATTCCGAGGACTATGTTCACTTCCACCGTTACGCGCACGGCGTCGATTCCGATGCACTTTGCGCTGTTTATATGTACCAGCATATACCCGTTGATTTTTAGCTAAGATTGTATGAAGGAAGGCTCGCCGCCTCTATTCCGACCTCACGTCTATGTCTGTCAGGAAACCGTTGAGGATCAGTTCAGTCTCTTTCCCCCTGCTCCACAGCACCATCCTTCCGCTGCTGTCCGAGGGAGTGAGCGCCAGATACATCTGCGCCCCGTACATTGCGGCCACCCTGCGGTAGTACGGCACCATCCCGCCGACTGAACTTACCCTTTCGCAGCGGCTGTTCACGACTTCAGTTCCCGCAACGTCATCAGAGGCCCCGAACATATAGATATTTTTGTCCGCGTCAGTCAGGAACTCATAACCTCCGTCCACATAAGCCTGCACCCCGGAATAAGACCAGATGCAGGTCTGATATGATGTCTGTTTGGGCTGGATGTATCTGATCCGTCCCACGGCCAGGACATCCTGCCCGCTTTTTATGAGGCTCACCCCGCTGAATTTGGGATTGGCGGCCTTCTGCACTATATTCTGACGCTTCCCTACAGTCATCTGCAGGCCGCGTCCTGTCAGAGTGCTGACCACGCACAGATCGTCCCCGAAATACCTGGCATCCAGCAGTTCCCCGTCATAGACATAAATCTGGCTCTCAGTCTGGTCCTGCACCGAAAACCATACTCTATCGCTTCCGATGCCTTTGCTGTAATGGAAGCACACTTTCCCATCGTTCTCGTACAGGGCCCCGCTCTGCCTGTCCGGATAATCCCGGAAAGACTTCAATACCATTCCCGCATCCTTGTCCAGCAGAACCTTCCCGTCGCAGCGCAGCACGAAACCGTTTCCGTCCCGTCGCTGCGAGAGCGTGTAAAGTTTTCCGTCCAGAGGCAGAAGGCCCCGCAGATACTCCCTGCCCTCGAATACATAGAGCTGCTCCCCGTCTCTGGAAATATACGTGTGCGAGCCCTCATTGTACTCGGTATACAGATGCCCGTCCACCAGATGGTGCATATCCGGATCCAGGCTTGCCTTGCCCTCTGATCCTGAAGGAATCTCGAGTATCCTTTCCCCGTTTCGGAACAGCAGGACCTTCCCGGCCACCTGCCCGAAAGCCGTATCTCTCTTCCAATCATAATCTTCCGGAAATTCCACCGCGCTCACCAGCACTGAAGTGTCCTTCAATGCAGGATTCAGCACCTTCGTCGAGTCGCCTCCGCTCCCGCCGTTGCCTCCGGAACCGCCCAGAACAGAGTCGCGGCTGACCGTAGGGTTAAGACTGAAATTCTCAGGAGCGCACGCGGCTGCCAGAAGCAGCATCGCAGGAATAAGAAAAAGTGTTTTCATAGTCTTCGATTTTTTTCGCGAAACTACGCAGAAAAAAAGAAAATCGGGCCTGCCCCAAGGCAAACCCGACACGGATTTCGTCACAAATATACGTTTCTTGAATGATGAAACTAAATGTTAAATCTAAGACCCACTTCGAGGTTCATCATAAACGGTTTCTGAGTCCTGACGCTTCTCGGCTGGTCACAGTCGAAATAGTATCGTGCGCTCGGATCGATGTAAAGTCCCAGATAGTCGTTGAGGGCGAACTCGAGTCCGAGACCCAGGGCTGAAGACCACTGCACGCCTGATACAGACTCGGAGTAATTGATGACAGGCTGGCTGTGGACACGGTACCTGTTCGCAAGTCCCTTCTCCACGCTGAATCCTCCGAAAGCATAGAAGCTGACCTTGTTGCTCTTCAGAACATCATAATAGACGTTCACCGGAATACCAATGTAGTGGATATTGTTCGTAACGTCGGCGCTGACGGACTTGGTGATGTTGCCGTTAGCTGCGACTTCTGTGTAAGTTCCTGTAAACGAGCGCGAAAGCAGGCTATAATTAATCGCTGCGCTCACGGACCATTTATCCGAAAGACGGTACTTCGCGCCCACTCCGAACGAAAGCGGAATCCCGTATGCTGAAACGCTCTTCTCGTCCACTCCGGTCTCGGTAGGAACCTTCGAGGTGGATGAAGCCATATGCCCTGCACCCTTGCCGGAACGCTCGTTGCTGGTCACATTGCCCTGAACGAACCCGCTCACCGGACCGCGTCCGGCACGTCTGTGAGTGTCCTCATACGCCATACGCGCGAACGGATCGTCACGATAGCCGTCATCCTGAACCGCAGTCTCCGCAGTCCCGGCTGCGGCATCACGCTTCTCCGTGGCAGCCTCATCTGATGACGAAACAGGATTCTGAGCAATTTCCTCCCGAGCCTCACTTTCTTCAGCTTCCGCGAAAGCCTCCCCGGAATTCTCGCCGCAGGTGTAAACTTCAGTCACTGAAACAGTCCTGCGGACCGCCGAAGGGCGGTCAATGGAGCCTTCGGCAAGCAGCGTTTCCTCGTCAGCGGCAACCTCCCCAATGACCTCAAGCTTCTCTACAGAAGGCTGAACTTCAGCCAATACCGGAGATTCGTCCGCCACTGAAGGCCTGTCGAGAGCGAAGAAGACACCAAGACCCACGACAGCCGCAGCCGCAACTCCCGCCGCAGCTCTGCGCCACCATAGGCCGACGGCCTTCTGACGTTCGATGCGGCCGCTCACGGCATCCCAGACGCGTGAAGGAACTTCTTCCTCCGCGTCCTGCAGCATCGACCTTATCTGAAGGTCAAAATCATTATATCTGTCTTCCTGCATCATTTTTCTCTTTTCTTCAGCCAACCCTGCAACATATTACGAGCCCGCAGCAACTGCGACCGCGAGGTGTTCTCCGATATCCCCAGCGCCTCAGCTATCTCCTTATGCGAAAATCCTTCTATCACATACATATTGAAGACCGTCCTGAACCCCGTAGGGAGCTGGGCGATAAGCTTCAGCAACTCCTGGTAAGAAACATTCTGGAGCGCCGAAGGGTCAGGGGTACTCAGTCCCCAGGCCACTTCTATGTCTTCGCTCTGCTTCAGAACATCGTTCTTCCTCAAGCTCATAAGTGCAGTGTTGACAAAGATCTTGCGTGCCCAACCTTCGAATGAACCTTCACCCGAATAGGATTCAATCTTCGAAAAAAGCGTGACAAATCCATCCTGAAGAATATCCTCCGCCGCGTCGCGGTTCCCCATATATCGGAGACACACCGCGAACATCTTCGGCGATAGTTTGTCATACAGGCGTTTCTGAGCGGCCTTGTCACCCTTCGCGCAAAGCGAGGCCAACTGAAGGTCTTCAGAAACCGTCACCTCTTGTTTCATAGACTGATCCAGGTTTCCGTCACGAGAGATTAGATGCGATTTCGATCCGAAATGTTGCATAGCTCCCCGAAAAACCATCCTAATGACTCGCTAAAGTAAACAAAAAAACGCGAAATCCCTCGTCTTTCACGATTCTTGCAGTTTTTTTCGTAATATTGTAGTTTCAGAAAAGAAAGCAATGAACGTAACAAAGCATATACTACTCGCAGCGGCGCTGACATTCTGCACCTTCGCGACCCTCTCCGCCCAGAACCCCGTCTCCGCGGCCGCTGACGCGTCCAATCCTGTAACCCCTTCCTCCTCCTCCACCTCCGGCGCCCTCCTTATCGACGCCGTCACCGAATTCCAGGACGAAAAATACGACAGCGCGCGCGAAAGATTCTCGGACATCACGGATGCCGATCCCCTGAATGACGCCGCATTCTACTACCTCGGTCTCTGCGACTATTATCTCGGCGACATAAAGAACTCCCAGGCCCACCTTCGTGAAGCCGTAAGTCTGGACTCTACAAATTACTGGTACAAGAATGCCCTCGCTTCAGTTTATGCAGCGGGGAATCAGGTGGATGAGGCCCTGGCTCTTTATGAAAATATGATTGCCGCGAATCCCAAGAAGGTCGACCTCTATTATTCGGTAGTCAATCTTTACGCCCGTCAGCAGAAATACGACAAGGTTCTCGAAACCCTCTCCTCCATAGATGCGATAACCGGCCCCAGCGAAAGCATCACCCTGGCCCGCTATGACCTTCTCCTGCGTCTGAACCGCGACCAGGAAGCCTTCGACGGCCTGAAGAAATTCACTGAAGATTACTCCTCCCCGCAGGTCCTGTCCTATATGGGCGACTACCAGATGGCTCACGACTGCGATTCCCTGGCTCTGGTATATTTCGGCGAAGCCCTCTCGGAACAGCCGGACTTCACCTACGCATTGGTCGGAAAATCGAGGGTTTACCTTGGAGAAAGAAACTATCCGGAATTCTTCAGGACTGCGAATGACCTCATTCAGACCGGCGAAGACACCCCGTATGCCAAGACCAGTTATATCCGTATGCTTCTCCAGTCCGGCGGCCCGAATTTCTTCCGGGACTGCCAGTCGGGCCTGGACTCCCTGATGGACAATCTGACCGCAAAATATCCGTCCGACACGTCTGTATTGGCCTTGGCCGGCTCATACTACTACTCCACGGACAGGCAGGACCGAGGAATCGGGCTCTTCCGGCAGAACTGCGAGCAGAACCCGGGGAATCTGGACTTCACCGCGATGTACCTTCAGTCTCTTAACAGCAGCGAACGCTGGGCTGAACTCGCCGACGCCTGCGAAAAGTACGCGCCCGCCTTCCCTCAGATGAGTGACTTCTACTCGATGCGCACCTACGCCCTCTATAACCTCAAGGACTACAAGGGAGTCATCGAAGAGTGTGACAGAATCATAAAGGCCTTCCCGAAAGACACCGCCGCCGTGGTCTCCGCCTATTCTTCGAAAGGTGACATCCATTATATGCTGGGCGAGAGGGAGAAGGCCTACAAGGCCTACAACGCGGCCCTGAAGCTTAATCCCGGCTACGCACCGGTGCTGAACAACTACGCCTACTACCTCAGTCTCGAGGGTAAGAGCCTGAAGAAGGCCTACAATATGAGCAGCGTTGCAGTGGAGCAGGAGCCGGACAATTCCACCTATCTGGACACTCTCGGCTGGATTCTGTATCTGAGGGGGATGTCCAAGGAGGCCAAGCCTTACTTCAAGCACGCGATGCTGTATGGCGGAAAGGAAAGCGCCACGGTGCTTGACCACTACGCTGAAGTCCTCTATGACCTCAAGGAATACGACCTGGCGAAGATGTATTGGAATATGGCCATCCAGAAAGATACGGAGCACGAGATAGAAGGCCTGGAGGAAAAGGTCAGCTCCAGACTCAAGGCTGTCGGAAAATGAAGATGAAAAGACTGCTGAACATAATTCTTGCCTGCGCGGCGGCGGTCCTGCTGATGTCTCAGCCGGTCTTCGCCCAGGACGTGAGTGCCCAGAACAGCAGGAAAGCCCGTCTCGAAAAGGAGATTCAGGTGCTGGACTCCCAGCTTAAGGCCAATGCGAAGAAGAGCGCTTCGGCCCTCTCCAGCCTCACCCTCACTCAGAAGAAGATAGAGAACCGCAAGGCCCTCATCCGCGAGAGCGAGGAGGAAATCGCCGGAATGGACCGCAGCATCAGAGCCATCCAGCACAGGGTGGACAGTCTCACGTCGCGTCTCGACACGATGACCGTCTACTATAACAAGCTGGTAAAGAGCGCCTACAAGAACCGCGATGCCCGCATCTGGTATATGTACATCCTCGCGAGCGACAATATCGCCCAGGGCCTGCGCCGCTATTCGTTCCTTCGCAATATGTCCTCGGAGATGAATCATCAGGCCGAGAATATCCTGGAGTCCAAGTCCGAGCTCGAAAGGCAGACCGACAGCCTCGCGCTGCTCCGCAAGAACGCCGCAAGCCTGCGAGACAGCCGGATGAAGGAGCTTTCCTCGCTCAAGACCGACGAGGCATCCTCGCAGAAGCTGATAAACACCCTGAAAAGGGACAAGAACAAATACCAGAAGGAGCTTGACAAGAAGAAGGCTGAGGTGAAGGCCCTCAACCGCGAGATCTCACGCATCATCGCGGAGTACTCGAAGCAGTCTTCGGGCAAGAGCAGCTCGGGCAAGAGCAGCGCCTCGAAGCCTGTCGACGTAAAGCTCGGCAAGGAGTTCGCTTCGAACAAGGGCAAGCTTCCGTGGCCTGCGGAGGGCGCTGTCGTAGAGCGCTTCGGAACTCAGTATCATCCTGTCTACAAGCAGCTTAAGCTTCCTGACAGCGACGGCATCTCCATAGCTCTGAATGACGGCGACCAGGTCAGGGCGGTCTTCAACGGCGAGGTGAAGAAAGTCATCGTGATGCAGGGATACAACAAGTGTGTGCTCGTCCAGCACGGCGAGTGGTTCACTTTCTACTGCAAGCTCGACCAGGTTTCGGTCAAGGCCGGCGACAAGGTCAAGACAGGCCAGGTCATCGGCAGCGTGGGACCTCTGGGCGGCGTAACCCAGCTGCATTTCCAGGTGTGGTCCTCGAAGGGCCCGCAGGATCCTCTGCTCTGGCTGAGGTAGCAAGAAAAGAGTCCCCTTCGCGCGCAGCCGGAGGAATACAAACAGCAGGAATACAAAATTGGTCGGAAGAGCTTCCTCTTCCGACCAATCTCATATTCAGTCGTTTGCCTTCTCTCTCTCTCGACTAGAGGTTAGGGTTCACGGTCTTCCAGTCTGCGACTGCAGGGATGATGCCGAGCTCGATGATCTCGTCACGCATCTTGCAGAGGTGCTGGTAGGATGCCTGCAGGGCTGCCATTTCCTCAGCGGTTCCCTTAGGAGCTGTGAAGTGAACGCCGGTAGCGTCGATTGTGGTAGGCATAGCCATCATCACATTGTGGAAACCGCACTTGTCGCAGTTTACGTATGTACCTGCAGGAAGTGTGAACTTGTCACCGCCCATAGCAGCCTCGATCATCTTGACTGCATTGTAGGCAGGGCTCTGGAATGAAGAACGGCCGCGGAGCTCGATGATCTTTGCACCGCCCTGGATGGTGTCGTGCTTGATGGTTTCGAATTCCTCAGCTGTGAGACCGCACTCTGAAAGCGGCTTGCCGTCGATCTTTACCTGGCTTGCGAATACTGCCATCTGCTCGCCGTGACCGCCGTAGGTGTGTGCGCCGGTAACCTTGCACTGCTGTACGCCGAACTTGGCTGCGAGAGCCTCCTGGAGACGTGTGGAATCCAGGGCTGCAAGTGTGGTGACCTTCTCAGGAGCGAGACCTGAATGGAGAAGAACTACGAGGCCTGTGAGGTCAGCAGGGTTGAAGATAACGACAACGTGCTTTACATCAGGGCAGTATGTCTTGACGTTCTTACCGAAGTCCTCAGCGATCTGGCAGTTGCCCTTGAGAAGATCCTCGCGGGTCATTCCTGCCTTGCGTGGAGCGCCGCCTGAAGAGATGATGTACTTGGCATCCTTGAAAGCCACTGCAGGATCAGTGGTCCAGGTGATGTTTGCACCTTCGAATGCGCAGTGGTCCATTTCGGCTACTACACCGCGGAGACCCGGCTCGTAAACATCATAAAGGCAGAGGTTAGGTGTGAGACCCAGCATCATAGCTGTCTGTGCCATGTTGGAACCGATCATTCCGGCTGCTCCAACGATGACAAGTTTCTCGTCAGTCAAAAATTTCATATTATACTTTATTTTAAAGAATTAGTACTTATTGTCTATCCAGCCTGCAAAGATAGCAAATTTCCTAATAACTTGACTGAGAAACTATATTTTACCTCTGAAAACGCACTCTCCCTCAGAGATGAGGAATCAGCGGGGTCTGATGATTTCGACGGCACCCGGGCAGGAGTCGTCCTCTTCGGGAGTGAGATGAATGATGCGCTGGTTCGGGCTGCCGCGGAACAGAAGCTGGGTGTCACGCTGCTCGATGAGGAAAGGCCCGTCCACCAGAACGTCAAGATAGGGGAGCAGCTGCGAGAGCTTCTCGCTTGCGCGGATCTCCTCGATCGTGAAACCCGTCCAGCACCAGATCGTCTTGTGAGTCTCCTCCTTGATGCGCCGCGCCAGGGTCGTGAAAGCCTCCACCTGATAGAACGGATCCCCGCCCGAGAAGGACACATTGCTGAATTCGTCAGCCTTGATGACCTCCATCAGTTCGTCAACGCTCACCCAATGCCCGTTAGCCATATCCCACGACTGCGGATTGTGGCAGCCCGGACAGTGATGATGGCAGCCGGCACAATAAATGGAAGTGCGCAGACCAGGGCCGTCGGCCATAGTCTGCTCCACTATTTCCATTATACAGATTCTGTCATCCATTATTATTTATGAACCACGCGGTCCTTGAGCTCGGCCAGCTTCGCACTGTTCCAGCGGTTCGTCGTGCCGACCAGATAACCCGTGATACGCTGCAGCGTATCAATATTGTGCCCGTGGCAGTGAGGACACTCCTCGAGACCTTCCGTGGCATCCTCGTAACCGCAGTCCAGACAGCGGTTACGGTTATGGTTCACGGAACCGTAGCCGATATCGTACTTGTCCATAAGATCCACGATGCTCATAATCGCCTCAGGATTATGGGTGGCGTCACCGTCGATCTCCACATAGAAGATATGGCCGGCGTTCTCATACTTGTGATATGGGCCCTCGATCTCGGCCTTGTGCTGCGGAGTGCAGTGGAAATAAACCGGAATATGGCTTGAATTCGTGTAGTAATCCTTGTCCGTGACTCCCGGAATGATGCCGAACTTCTTGCGGTCCATCCTGGTAAAGCGGCCGGAAAGGCCCTCGGCAGGAGTGGCGAAGAAGGTGAAATTATGCTGATAAGTCTCCGAGTAACCTTCCACTCTCTCGCTCATATGCTTTATGATGCGGAGTCCCAGTTCCTGAGCCTCGGCGCTCTCGCCGTGATGTTTGCCGATCAGGGCGATCAGAGTCTCTGCCAGGCCGATGAAGCCGATGGAAAGGGTGCCCTGATTTATCACGCTCTCGATGGTGTCGTTCTCGCTGAGATTCTCGCTGCCCAGCCACAGACCGTTCATAAGCAGAGGGAACTGCTTCTTGAGTGCAGTCTTCTGGAAATCGAAACGCTCGTTGAGCTGCTTGGCGGCGATGTCCAGAGCCCAGTCAAGCTTTTCGAAGAACTTCGCGATGCGCTCTTCCCTGTCAGCGATGCCCATAGTTTCGATGGCGATGCGCACGATATTGACTGTGGTGAAGCTGAGGTTGCCGCGGCCGATGGAAGTCTTCGGACCGAACTTGTTGCTGTAAACCCTTGTACGGCAGCCCATAGTGGCGACCTCGTGCTCATAGCGGCGGGGATCGTCCTCCTTCCAGGCGTCGTCCTGATTATACGAAGCGTCCAGATTCAGGAAGTTAGGGAAGAAACGGCGGGCCGAAACCTTGCAGGCGAACCTGTAGAGGTCATAGTTGCGGTCGGTAGGCAGGTAGCTGATGCCTCTCTTCTTCTTCCAGATCTGGATAGGGAAGATGGCTGTGGAGCCGTTGCCCACACCTTCGTATGTAGTGTTCAGAATTTCACGGATGATGCAGCGTCCCTCGGCAGATGTGTCCGTACCGTAGTTTATGGAACTGAATACCACCTGGTTGCCTCCGCGGGAGTGGATGGTGTTCATATTGTGCACGAAGGCCTCCATAGACTGGTGCACGCGGCCGACGGTCTGGTTCACGCAGTGCTGGATGATTCTCTCGTCACTGAGCATTCCGGTCAGGTCACGCCTGATATAATCATCGATCTTTACGTCATTCAGATATGAATAGTCCTTGTTCTCGAAGGCTCCGATCTTCTTGAGCTCCTCCTGGAATGTCTTGCGGACATAAGGGGCGAGATAATAATCGAAGGCAGGGATGGCCTGACCTCCGTGCATCTCGTTCTGTACGGTCTCCATAGAGATGCAGGCCAGAACCGATGCGGTCTCTATGCGCTTGGCCGGTCTGGACTCGCCGTGTCCGGCCTTGAGCCCGTGCTCGAGAATCTTGTCCAGCGGGTGCTGGATGCAGGTAAGGCTCTTCGTCGGGTAATAGTCCTTGTCGTGGATGTGGATGTACCCGTTCTTCACGGCATCCCTCACATCCTCGGAGAGCATACAGGAATCCACATAGGCCTTCGTGGCCTCGGAAGCGAATTTCATCATCATACCGGCAGGAGTGTCGGCATTCATATTCGCGTTCTCTCGGGTGATGTCGTTTGCCTGGGCATCGATGATCTCCTGGAAGATTTCGTTGCTCTTGGCGTTGCGGGCCAGGCTGCGCTTGTTGCGGTATGCGATGTACTTCTTTGCGACTTCCTTGCGCGGGCTCTTCATAAGTTCCATCTCGACGCAGTCCTGAATCTCCTCCACGCTCATCTCCTCATTCTTGGATCTGGAGATGGTATCGGCGATTTTGGCGGCGAGAACGATATCCTCACCACTGTCCGTGACGTCCATTGCCTTCAGTATGGCAGCTACGATTTTCTGGTTGTTGAACTCGACAACTCGACCATCTCTTTTTTTGACTCTCTTGATCATAAGCGATAAAATTTATCCCCGCGCACCTTCGGCGAGGACCTAGGTTAAAACTGTGAACGGCTATTTCTTCGTGACCGGATACAAATATAGAATTTTCTTTTACTATTAGCCTGCAAGAAAAATAAAAAGTTACTAACAATAACAAAATAAATCTGTTAACTTGCTAGCTAACAGATTTATACACAAGGTTATATTTTAGATTGTTTCTAATCTATTCGGAATCGCTTATCCAGACCAGTACGTGGCGGTCGAAGGTCATATACTCCAGGTGGAGATCCTCCTCATAACCGTCCTTGTGAATGAAAGTTGCCTCGAGTTCGCCCTCTCCGCGGGAGCGGAAACGCTCGACCTCTATCTGCTCGGCGAAGTCCACGTGGTACTGCGACATCTTCTTGTAGATGGCCTCCTTGGCGCACCAGTAGATGGCCAGCTGCTCGTTCTTCTCTTCCTTGTCGTCGTCCAGATCATCGAGCTCCTCTTCCGAGAGGGCCTTCTTCTCCACTGCGGAGAAGTCGCGGTCCAGACTTTCGACATCGATGCCGACTTCCTCGTTTTCGTTCAGGATCACCGCCACGTATTTATCGGTATGGGTGATGCTGATGTTTATGGAATTGTTCTCGATATAAGGCTTGCCGTTGTCGTGATGGGCCAGATAAACCTTGTCCTCGAAGAGGACGTTGAGGAGCGCACGTACCGCGAGTCTCTGCTTGCGCAGGGATTCGCTCTTGATGTATGAAATTTCTTCAAGTTCGTCGCTCGGAGTGGAACTGAGTTCACGGAGTTCGCTTTCGCTCTCCGTCACCTGCCAGACTGCCAGGCGGGCGGTATCGCTCAATTCTTTCGTAAAATAAAGTGCCATATAATTTTATGTTCTTTTCAAAATTCTTTCAGTTCTGCCCAGGATACACGAAAAAGCGCCACAGAATGTTCATTCTGCGGTGTTCTGCGGGTATTTACACTTGTTCGCCAACGGATCATCAGAAGCCGTGTCCGAAGGTAAGTTATTATCTGTCAGAGTAGAACTGGGAGGTTCCATATAAATTTCTAAAACTTCAATGCTGCAAATATACGGATTTTTTACAAAGTACAAAAAATCCCCCTATGAAAAAGACGTAAGGCACCGGTACTCGCTCGGAGTCTTGCCAGTGATGCGTTTGAAGACGCGGTAGAACGATGCCTCGCTCGCGAAGCCCGAGCGCTCCGCCACATCCACGAGATTCATATCCGGAGATGTGTCCAGAAGTTTTTTCGCATACTCGACGCGGTAGCCGTTCACATAATCCGAGAAATTCACCCCTCTCTCCTTGTTCAGGTAGGAGGAGACATAGGTGCGGTTGCTGCCTATCATCTTCGCCACGTCCGTGATGAGCAGTTCGTCGTTGCGGAACACTTCCCGGGAGCTCATAAGAGCGTCCAGCGCCGCTCCAATCCAGGCGTAATGCTCTGAGACTGAGGGTTGGAGCTCCGATTCAGGATTGGACGCGTCAGCGGCCGGAGAAGGTGATGAAGCGTTTTGGGCGGACGCTGAAGCGTCCAATTTTTCACTTTCCCGCACGGGTTCTTCCGATGCCTCCTGCACGAAGCGGTCGGCGGAGAATTTCTCCCGGCGCACCGCGTAGCAGAGGCCGTAGAGCAGACAGGAGAATATCAGTGAGGAGCCGATCAGCTCCCAAGTCGAAAGGGCGATGAATGAGCGTCCCACAATGCCGGCGATGAGCGCCATGGCGGAGTATCCCCATAAGATTTTGATGAACAGCCGGATGCTGCGCAGGTCGTGTCCGTCCACGTTCGAATAGAAGTCAGACACACGCTTCTTGAAGCGGTTCAGGTTCCTGTTTCCGTAGATTATCACGAGCAATATCTGCAGGCCGAAGATGATGCGGGAGACGGTGACTCTTGCGAACTGCATATGTATGGCGGGAGTACGTTCGGGTGCGGGTCCTTCGTTGAAGAAGTAATGGTTTATATAGAGCGTACGGTCGCTGCCCATTGCTATATAACTGATTGCTGACCAGATGAATATGACGACCGGTATTGCCATTACGGCGAAGTCTCTCTTCCGGAGCGGCCTGGGGTCGGTCAGGGCCTTGATGTAGAGGTAGCCGAGAGGATAGACCGCGAGGTAACAGTATGCGTAGATGCTCTCCAGTACGCCGAAAATCTCGCGTTCATTCAGGTAGAAGGTGGCGTGGGTTAGATACATTGCGGCGAAGGTGCCGAGCAGATAGGCGAAAATCTTCTTGTCCCGCTTATGTTCTCTGTAGTCTATGATGAAGACCCCCAGCCAGCAGATGGCCACGAAAAAGGGTAATGTGGAAAATATAATGGTAAGCATTCGTTGCTTTTCGTTCGAAACAATCCACAAAAGTAATCAAAATATTTGTACATTGTCATTTATAAGTCCTACCTTTGCCGCCCGAATATTGAAAAACATTGTTTTTATGAAGGAATTGAAAGACAGTATCGACTTCGGAAAGGACAACGTCCGGGGTCTGTTCAACAGGCTTTTTTATCCGACATTGCTTGGAATGGTGTTTTCAATGGTTCTCAATGTGACCGACGGCATCTTCGTGGGCCGGGGAATCGGTTCACTGGCGCTTGCCGCCGTGAACATCGTCGCCCCGCTCTTCACTCTGTCGGGAGGCATTGCTCTTATGCTCGGAATGGGCGGCTCGGTAGTAGCCTCCATCCATCTCTCCAAAGGCAATGACCGCACTGCGCGCATCGTCGCCACCCAGTCGGTCAGCGCCGCCGTTGCGGTTCTGGTACTGCTCTCGGCCGTTCTGCTGATCTGGCCCGAGCCGATTCTGCGCCTTTTCGGCTGCTCGGACACGATGATGCCGTACGCAGGCGACTACCTGCGGACCTTCGCTCCGTTTATGTTCGCTAACGGCGTAATTCTCACCACTGAATTTTTCATCAGACTGGACGGAAGTCCGAAATATGCGATGGTCGGAAGCATCCTCGGCTGCGTGCTGAACATCTTCCTCGACTGGCTCTTCATCTTCCCATTCGGCTGGGGGCTGCACGGAGCGGCTCTCGCGACAGGCATTTCGATGCTCGCCGGCTCGCTCTTCCTTATGGCATATCTCTTCGACAAGAGGCACAATGTCAGATTCAACGCGTTTAAAATCAGCACTCTGCGTGCTTGGGCGCATACATTCCGCAACTGCGGCTATATGTGCAAGCTCGGCTTCTCGTCGATGTTCGCGCAGTTCGCCGTGGCTCTGATGATCATCGTCGGCAACAACATTTTCGTGCGCCTGGACGGCGACACCGGAGTGGCTGCGTTCAGCGTGGTCTGCTACCTGATGCCTATCGTCTTTATGGTCTATGACGCCGTGGCGATGGCGGCGCAGCCGGTGCAGAGCTACAATTACGGCACAGGCGACTTCGACCGCGTGAAGAAAGCCTTTCGCGTGGCCATCGCGACCGGCGTGGGGTACGCAGTCGGTGTGGTGCTGCTCACCACCGTCTTCGCGCCGCCAGTGGTGTACGTCTTCATCGATCCGGCCGACCCGGCCAATGCCCTGGCGGTCGAGGGGCTTCGGCTTTTCAGCATAGGCTTCGTGCCGATGGCGGTCAATATCGTGGTTATGAGCTACTTCCAGAGTGTCGAAAGGGTCATTCCCGCCACGGTCATCTCGCTTCTGCGCGGTATCGTCTTTATGCTCACCTGCCTGCTGATTATGTCGCGCATCTGGGGCAACGAAGGCGCCTGGCTCGCCATCCCGACTTCCGAGACACTCACTATGGTCGTGACTCTCACGATGCTCGCCTGTGTGAAGATCGGAAAGAAAACCGCAGAATAGCGGGGGATTACGGTAAACAGAAACGGTGTGAAAATATGCGTATTTTCACACCGTTTCTGTCTATGTAATGACGTCTACAGAACCTCCAGGCCCAGGCCCGGACGGTCAGGGAGGATCATCTTGCCGCCCTCGACGACCATACCGCGGAAACGGTCATTGGCTATCAGAAGATTGCCGTCCAGATCCGCGAAATCCACCATCGGAGAGATATGGGCCGCGGCGGTAGTCGCGCAGGAAGTCTCCGTCATACAGCCGACCATCACCTTCATACCTTCGGCACGGGCATAGGTCAGCATCTTGCGGGCCTCCAGAAGACCGGTGCACTTCATCAGCTTGATATTGATGCCGGTGAAGGCTCCCTTGATCTTAGGGATGTCTGTGAGCCGCTGGATGCTCTCGTCCGCGAAAATCGGCAGCGGACTGCGCTCGGACACCCAGGCGATATCGTCCAGCTGCTCCTTCGGCATAGGCTGCTCGACCATCACGATACCCTGCTCCTTGAGCCAGAGAATCTCGTCCAGAGCCTTGTACTTGTCCTTCCATCCCTGGTTCGCGTCCACCGCGATAGGAAGCGAAGTCACGCTGCGGATGGTCTCGATCATCTCCTTGTCGTTCTCCAGGCCCACCTTCACTTTCAGAATATTGAACTTGTCGGCACATTCCAGAGTCTTCTCGCGGACCACTTCAGGAGTATCGATGCCGATGGTGAAGGTCGTATTGCCCGCCTTGGCTGGGTCATAACCCCAGATGCGGTAGAGCGGCTGGCCCAGAAGTTTGCCCACCAGGTCGTGCAGGGCGATGTCTATGGCTGCCTTGGCAGGAGCGTCCCCTTCAGAGAGGCTGTCCACATAGGCCATAATGTCCTCGATGCAGAACGGATCGGCGAACTGCGAGAGATCCACTTTTTCCAGGAAGGCGCAGACACTCTCCACGGTATGGCCCAGGTACGGAGGCATAGAGGCCTCGCCGTAGCCGGTGAATCCGTCATATTCGATCTGCAGCTGCACATCAGGAGTGGTGGTGCGGGAGTAGGTGGCCACGGTGAACACGTGGGCGAGCTTCAGCTCATAGGGAGCCCAGGACATCTTCATCCTGGCGGAACCTGAAGTGTTTATGCGGTAGGGAACCGGCGCATTGGACGCGGAGCGGCCGCCCGTACAGGCGACGAGACCGGCACCGGCGGCTGCGAGCGCGGTCGTCCTGAGAAAGTCTCGGCGTTTCATTACTGCTTGTTTTTCAGAAGGTCACGGATTTCTTCGAGAAGCTGCACGTCCTCAGGCTTCGGAGCCGGAGCGGCAGGAGCTTCCTCTGCGGGAGCCTCAGCAGGAGCGTCGAACTTATTCTTAACCTTGTTTATAAGCTTGATTACAAGGAAGATGGAGAATGCGATGATGAGGAAGTCCACGAAGGTCTGGATAAAGTTGCCGTAGTTCAGAGAAGCCTCTGCGACCTCCTTTACGACTTCACCGGCCTCGTTGGTAACAGTCTGGGCGGGACGGATGACCCATCTCCAGGTTTCGAAATCTATACCTCCGCAGAGCCAGCCCACGAGAGGCATAATGATGTCCGCTACGAGCGAAGACACGATCTTCCCGAATGCGCCGCCGATTACTACACCGACAGCCATATCGACCACATTGCCCTTGACGGCGAAATCCTTGAATTCCTG